>JAJRZL010000008.1 GCA_024275255.1 Candidatus Zixiibacteriota bacterium
AGAAGCTAAAAGATTTCCCTCATACCCTTATCTTTTTTGAATCCCCGCACCGTATAACAAAAACCTTGATTGACATGGAAGCTGTTCTCGGTGACCGTCCTGCCTGTCTTGCCCGAGAAATAAGCAAACTTCACGAAGAGTTTATCCGGGGAAGGTTATCGGAAATCATTCAGGTCACAAAAGAGAGAACGATAAAAGGGGAAATCGTGCTTGTTGTTCATGGTGCGGAGAGTAAATAAACAGTAAGGCTGTTATAGTCATGGTGTCCGCCCGGGCGGACTCACCATGACATGTTGAATGACAATCTGTGTCAGGTCACCCTGAGCGGAGTCGAAGGGTGCCTGACAGAACATAGCTGGGCTTTTCAACAAACCCCAAGCAGTGAGCCACTCCATCATCAATTGAATAGATACGCACAATAAGATATGTATCAGCCAATATAGCGTTAGTACCCTTGTGGTCCTGCCCGATATGTGGGTAAACCACGTGTCAGGACCAAAAAGGTCCTGACCTGCTTTTTATTGATAGTATGCTCCACTGTTAAAGCCCCCATACAAAAAAGCGCCCGTTTTCCCGGGCGCTTGTAAGTCAAGATATCATCAAAATACTACGATTCCTGTTCAGGCTGTTTTGTCTCTTCCTGTGTTGTTTCCGGTTGTTGTGGAGCCGGTTCTGTTTTGTCTATCGGTTTTTCTTCTGTAACCGTTGCCTTGGACTTAGCTTCTTTGGCAGAGCCTTTCAGTTCTTCCTTAATGCGAGCCGATTTACCGGTAAGATTACGCAGGTAGTACAATTTACTCCGCCGTACAATACCGGACCGCACTTTTTCTATTTTTGCAATATTCGGTGAATGGAGGGGAAATACCCGCTCAACCCCAATACCGCTGGATATTTTCCGTACAGTGAAAGTTTCACCGGTACCGCCACCACGACGACTGATGACTGTCCCCTGGAACACCTGAATTCGTTCTTTATCACCCTCCTTGATTTTTACATGCACCCGGAGAGTGTCGCCAGATTTGAACGCCGGGATATCATCCCGGAGATATTGTTTTTCAATCTGGGCTATGCGTCTCATTAACCTGTCCTTTCATCACGTTATTATCATCATTATTATTATCAAACATCATATATTATGTATTGTTCTTCCTTCGCAATCGCTCTACTTCGGCAATTTCCTCATCGGTTAAGTCCGCCTTCTCAACCAGGTCGGGACGATACTGTAAACATTTTTGTATTGCCGCTTTCCGACGATATCTTTTAATCTCCTCGTGATTCCCGGACATCAACTCGGATGGAACCTCTACTCCATCATACACCGCCGGTCTCGTATAACACGGCGTACCCAAAATCTGGTTCATATACGAATCATCAAGCGCCGAGCCGATATTTCCGAGTACCTGGGGAATCAACCGCGCAATGGCATCAACCATCACTGCCGCAGCCGGTTCACCGCCAGTCAACACGTAATCACCGATGGAAACTTCGTCAACATCATATAACTGCACAATCCGTTCATCCACACCGAGATAATGCCCGCAGACAATCGTTATCCGCTCAAGCAGGGAGTATTGAATCGCCCGCTCCTGGGTAAACGGCACACCGGCAGCCGAGGTCAGAATAATTCGCTGCTTCGAATCCGGTGCAGGTTGTTTCCCCTTCCGGGTATATCCCAACGCATTCAGACACCGGTCAAGCGGTTCCACTTTCAGGACCATACCACCACCGCCGCCAAAGGGCGTATCATCAACCGTGCGATGCTTATCAGTGGCATAATCGCGAAGGTTCACTATTTCGATTTCAAAGAGCTTCTTTTCAACCGCTTTTCCTATCAAGGACTGCTGCAACGAGAGTGTAAAGTAGTCCGGGAAAAGCGTAATAATTTCAAATTTCATGTATCAGTCCGGTTCCTCCTCATCATTTGAGAGCAAACCAGCAGTATCAATAATAATCTTTTTTTCATCAATCAGAACCGCTTTTACATACTTTCGTATAGCCGGTAACAGCAGTTCTTTTCCTTCAGCATCATTCAGCACGTACACATCGTTGGCAGGATATGTTTCAACAGCAACAATAGTGCCGATGACATCTCCTGTTTTTTCATCAATCACCCGGCAGTCAACAAGGTCAAAAAGATAGTAGCTTCCTTCGGGAAGAGGTACTACCTCACTTCCCGGTACTGCCAGTTTTCTATTTGTCAGCCGAGCCACCTCTTCCGGTGAGGAAATATGTTCAAACCGAAGCACTGGTCTGCCAGACACGATACTTGTCGCCACAAGTTTCATGCGTTCCCAGGTATCACGGTTTTGAACGTAGACTTCCGTAAGCTCGAGAAACCGTTCCGGGAAGTCGGTATCAGGGGTGACCCAGATATCACCATGTACACCCCTTGTCCGACCCAAACGACCGATTATCACAAACTTCGGGGCTGACAAAGCCTACTCGAGAATTTCAAGTACTGCCCGCTTCCCCTGACGAGCAGCGGCGGCAGCCATAATAGTCCTTATCGCTTTTGCTGTCTGTCCACCTTTCCCAATCACTTTACCCAGGTCGCCCTGAGCTACATGAAGTTCATACACTGTTGTGCGGCTACCTTCAACTTCCTCAACACGCACCTGATCAGGATTATCAACTACGGACTTTACGATGTATTCAACGAATTCTTTCATTGTTTCAATCCTTTCTATTTTCCGCTTACGTTGTAGAATCGGTATCTTCATATACAGGTTACAATTTCAAATGTGCGTGATTATTCCCTGGTTTGAAACATCATGTTTTATTCTGCCTCTTTAGCTTCCTCATTTGTTTCCGGTGTCGCAGCAGCCTCCTTTGCTTCACTGGATTCTTTTGATGCAGCCTCAGCAGCAGCAACAGCCGCTTTCTTCATCTTGCGTGTTTTCTTCGGACGTTCTTTAATTGTTGTTTTCAGGGCTATCTCGGAAACATCTTCACCTTTCTTACTGCGAAGATACTTCTCGGTAAACCCGACTTGGGTAAACAACGAGCTGACGGTATCCGTTGGCTGAGCACCCTGGTTCAGCCAGTATGAGACTCTGTCTTCAAACAGTTTCACTTCCGCCGGCTTGGTAATCGGGTTATAGGTTCCCACTGTTTCCAGGAACCTGCCATCACGAGCACGACGTGAATCGATAGCAACTATCCGGTAAAAGGGACGTTTCTTTTTACCCATCCGGCGAAGTCTGATGTGTACGGCCAAAAATCGTATCCTCCATTCTTGAAGTGATTTGTCAGAAGGGCATCATCCCCTTTGGGAGACCCTTTAATCTGCCTTTATTCATATTATGAAACATTTTCTGCATAGCATGAAATTGTTTCAGCAACTGGTTTACCGCCTGAACCGAATTCCCGGAACCACGGGCAATACGTTTTTTCCGTGACCCGTCGATAATCATCGGGTTGCGGCGTTCTTCAATCGTCATCGACTTGATAATCGCCACCATCCGTTCCATGTCTCGTTCATCAACCGTAATCCCTTTGAGTGCTTTTCCCACTCCGGGAATCATTTTCAAAAGCGAATCAAGCGGACCCATCTTCTTTAACTGGTCCATCTGCTGGAGAAAATCTTCAAAGTCGAACTTCGCTTTGAGCAGTTTCTCCTGCATTTTCATCGCCTGTTCCTGGTTGATATTTTCCTGCGCTTTTTCAACCAGGGTAACAATGTCCCCCATCCCCAGAATGCGTGAAGCCAGGCGATCGGGATGGAATGGCTCTATATCTCCGAGTTTCTCCCCTATCGATGCCAACTTTATCGGGCAACCGGTAACCTCGCGTATAGAAAGGGCAGCTCCACCACGAGCATCACCATCGAGCTTCGATAAGACAACTCCCGTTATCGATAACCGTTGATGGAACTGTTCCGCAACTTTGACAGCATCCTGCCCTGTCATGGCATCAGCAACCAGCAACAGCTCGTCAGGGTTGACAAGAGCTTTTATCTCTTCCAGTTCCTTCATCAACTCGTCATCGATATGAAGACGTCCGGCAGTATCCAGAATAACCAGATCGATAAAATTTTTCTCGGCGTAGGCAACCGCTTTCTTGCAAATCTCCTGAGGTTTGGCGCCGTCAATGGAGAAATGCTCAACGGCAATGGAATCAGCAAGTACTTTGAGCTGTTTCACTGCTGCCGGACGGTATATATCAGCAGCCACCAATAGCGGTTTTTTGTTTTTCCGCTTGGTCATCAGAGCCAATTTTCCACATAAGGTCGTTTTACCGGAGCCCTGAAGACCACAGACCATGTACACGGTTGGAGTTTTTTCAATTGGCGCCAGCGGTTCGGCTTTTCCACCTAACAACTGGACCAATTCATCATGAACTATTTTAATAACCTGCTGACCCGGTTCAATAGAACGCAGGACTTCTTCACCGACTGCTTTTTCCTGAACCGCCTGCACAAACCGTTTTGCAACCTTGTAATTTACATCCGCTTCAAGAAGCGCCTGTCGGACTTCACGCATGGAGTCCTTGATATTTTTCTCCGACAACTTCCCGGCACCGCGAAGCTTCTTAAAAACTACTTCAAGCTTGTCTGACAGGTTACTAAACATGTTCCTTCATCCACACTACACAATTCCAATGTAATAAAATTGTGTCATATACATATACCAAGCCATCGCCTGCTGTTTCCCAAAAAAGGAACAAGCAGGTAAGCTTATAAAGCCTACAAATATAGCAAAACCAGAGAATATGGCAAGAGGTTTCGACATCAGAATATAGATATTATTTCAGCATTTTTCCAAGGAGTGTACTTAAATTAGTTCCATAATACTGGTCCCCCGTTTTCATGGGGGTGTTACAGCCCCTGCTGTTCTCAAGCTTCCAGAACAATAGCCGGGTGACTCACTGCCTGCTACGCTCCCTTCAGGTGCGTTTCCAGCCACTCCTTGCGGTATGTATCAATTTCTTTATATGAGCCGTCCTGAAGCGCTACATGCCCTCCGCCCTTAATTAACACCAGTTTATGCGGCTTATGATATTTCGATAATTCCTTTGCCAGATGTTCCGATTGCTCAAGGGGAACCTGTTTATCGGCAGTTCCATGAAGCAACAGCACGGGACAATTATCAGGAAATTTCTCGGCAAAATAGACTGCCGAGCGCTTGGAGTACTCTCGCCGTCGCTCGTCTATCGACAAGTGTCCAAACATCTTTTCCAAAAACAGGGCAAATTCTCTCTGGGACTGCTCCAACGCAAACAAATCCGCCACTCCGGCATGAACAACAGCACAGCGGAAATCTGTCCTCATAGTCAGCATCCGGTAGGTAGTCATCCCTCCCCGACTGGCACCCTCAACCGCAACCCGGCTCATGTCGCATTCCGGTAGTTGTTCAGCAAGTTTCAGTAAATTCAGAGAATCATAAGCATCTTTATCACCCCAGCTTTCTTCACCCTCACTGCCCATATTTCCTCGATACTGGGTAGCAAGCACGACATAGCCCCATAAAGCAGTTGAAGCGAGAATAAGATAAGCGCGCAAGTCATTAAGAGCACCCCGCTCGCCATACCCGCCCCGATTCCAGATAAGGACCGGATAATTCCCTGCAGCT
>JAJRZL010000232.1 GCA_024275255.1 Candidatus Zixiibacteriota bacterium
GTTTATCACCGACCTCGGTGGCATGACTATCATGCTGGCGCGGTTTATTGTCTCTTTGAAAGACTTTCATCGTTCTCTTGGATTGTTCATTGAACAGGTATATGTCGTCGGTGTGCAGTCGTTACCGCTGATAATTATTATTTCTGTTTTTGTCGGGGCGGTTTCGGCATGGCAGGCGGCATACCAATTTGAGTATATCGGGGCGCCGCTGCATTATCTCGGACATGCGGTCGGGAAAGCGGTTGTTATTGAACTGGCTCCGGTGTTGTCTGCTATCGTGTATGCCGGTCGGGTGGGGGCGGGAGTTGCCGCAGAGTTGGGAACGATGCGGGTTACCGAACAGATAGACGCCCTTGAATCAATGGGTATCAGCCCGGTACGGTACCTGGTGATGCCTCGTATTGCCGCTTGTCTTCTGATGGTCCCGTTTCTCGTTATTTTTGCAAACTTTGTTGCTATTCTGGGGGCGTTGATTATCAGTGTTATCGGTGTCGATGTCTCGACTGAAACATTTCTTTCCGGGTTTCGAGATTCTTTTAACTTCGCTGATTTCCGTAACGGTCTTATCAAGGCTGGTGTCTTTGGGTTTCTTATCGGATTGGTCGGTTGTTACGAGGGATTTCAGACAGAGGGAGGAGCACAGGGAGTCGGCAAAGCGACTACCCGTTCGGTTGTCATATCCTCGGTTTTGATTCTCATTTTCAACTTTATTTTCGCCTTGATACTGTTCAGGTTATAATATGGAATCGCCATTGATACAATTGGAAAACGTCCATCGCGCTTTTAACGGGCAGGAAGTGCTCAGTGGAGTCAGTTTGTCTATACATCGGGGGGAATCTATTGTTGTTATCGGGCAGTCAGGGTGTGGGAAATCGGTATTGTTGAAACATATTATTCGTTTATTATCCCCTGACAAGGGGCATGTGTATTTTGATGGTCAGGACTTAACCGCAATGCGGTTCCATGAGCTGGTTAGTGTTCGTCAGCGGATAGGGATGCTATTCCAGTCAGCAGCGTTGTTTGATTCGATGACGGTTGCGGAGAATGTCGGGTTGGGGTTGAAGGAGTCCCGGCAATACAGCAAAAAAGAAATTGCAGAACGAGTGAAAGAAAAACTTGCCCTGGTGGGGTTAAGTAACGCAATAGAAAAAAGTCCGGCTGAGCTTTCGGGGGGGATGCGTAAACGTGTCGGGTTGGCGAGAGCTATTGCCACCGACCCGGAAGTGTTACTCTACGACGAACCAACAACCGGGCTTGACCCGATTACCGCCGATATGATTGACAATCTGATTGTCTCGTTGAATAAGAAACTGAACGTGACATCAGTTACCGTTACCCATGATATGAAATCAGCATTCAAAATAGCGGACAGGATTGTCATGTTGTATCAGGGACGGGTTCAGTTCGACGGTAGTCCCGAGCAGGTGCGTACGACATCGGATCCGATTGTCCGGCAGTTTATCTCCGGTAGTTCCCAGGGTCCCATCCAGGTGTTATAATGGTTACCAAGAAGAAAACAAAAACAGCATATTTCTGCTCGAATTGCGGTGCGGAGCATCCGCGATGGCAGGGGCAGTGCCGTGAATGTTTACAATGGAATACCCTGATTGAAGAAAAAATCGTTACGGTTGCCCGAACCGATACCCTGACAACGGAAACACAAAAAATATTACTGCCGGATATACAATTTGAATCAACAGCCGGTTTCCAAAGCGGTATAGAAGAATTCGACCGGGTATTGGGAGGGCGGTTGCTGCCGGGGGCGGCAATTTTAATCGGAGGTGAACCCGGTATCGGAAAATCAACATTGTTGTTGCAGGTTGCCGATGCCTATTCCAAACAGAGGTTGCGGGTTGCTTATATCACAGGGGAAGAGTCTCTCACCCAGATTAAAAAGCGGGCGGAGCGGTTGCATGTTTCCGGTGAACAGGTAACGGTGATAAATGCGACTATGCTTGAAGAAATTTGTAAGATTATCGAGAAAGATGATTTCCATACAGTCATAATTGACTCGATTCAAACGGTAACTTCCTCGCAGTTTGACTCTCCTCCCGGGACAGTGGCGCAGGTTCGTGAAACAGCTCATCAGTTGATGCGCCTTGCCCGCACGAAAGAATTCGCGTTGTTTTTAGTTGGGCATGTTACCAAAGATGGCATGGTTGCCGGACCGAAACTGCTGGAACACATGGTTGATACGGTAATATACTTCGAAGGTGACAGTACTCATTTGTATCGATTGTTGCGAGCGACAAAAAATCGCTTCGGTTCGGTTGCTGAAATCGGGTTGTTTGAAATGCGCCCGGAGGGGTTGGTGGAGGTATCTGATCCGTCTTCACTGTTCCTTTCCAATCGCAGTACCACCCCGCGAACTGGTTCGGTGGTGACTGCTATTTGTGAAGGACGCCGTCCTATCCTTGTGGAAATACAGGCGCTTGTTACATCTACCAACTATGGGAACCCGCAACGGGTTGCTGGTGGGATTGATAATAAACGGTTGGCATTGTTGCTGGCAATTCTGGAAAAACGGTGTGGCTACCCGTTGGCGGTACATGATGTGTTTGTCTCCATTGCCGGTGGATTGAAACCGTCGGAACCTGCCATTGACCTGCCGGTCCTGATAGCGATTGCATCATCGTTGTTGAATAAACCGGTTAATCCGCAGACGCTGGTTGTCGGTGAAGTCGGACTGGCAAGCGAGGTGCGGGGAGTAACGATGATTGAACAGCGGATAAAAGAAGCAGAGAAAATGGGGTTTGCTACTATCGTGGTTCCCCAAGCAAACCTTACCCATCATCCCCAAAGCACTATGGATATCACAGGGGTTACTCATTTGCAGGAAGCCCTGGATGTATTGCTGGAGTAACCAGCCGGTTCCTTAGTTTATAAATGTCTCAATTACATGATATTTATTGATAACTTGCTGCAACTCAGGTTGAAAATCAGTTTTGTGAAGGGTATTATCATTCAATAAACTTCGATGTACAAAACATTGAAATTCTCAAGTGAACTGTCATCTATGGTGCTATGTTTATTACCCTGTCTTTATCGGGGTGAGAGGATTTGAACCTCCGACATCCTGCTCCCAAAGCAGGCGCGCTGACCAGGCTGCGCTACACCCCGAATAAGCACACCATATTACTTTTTATCGTGCCTGCTGTCAAGCCCTCTCTCAATAAATAGTACTTGCAGGGCTGGAATAAATTCGAACACATACAGTATTTTCAACGTGAACAGTAAAATAAGTATAATGATAACGCTGGGATTGGAAATGCACTTGCAAAAACGCCGGAATCGACTACATTATAAATTGTTATGCCAAAAATTAACCTGTTGGGATATACTCGTTCGCAGCTTGAGGAACTTTTAGTTTCCTTGGGACAAAAGCCATACAAAGGACGCCAGCTCTTTGCATGGCTGTATAAAGTCCGGCAATATGATTTTTCCTTGATGACTGACCTGACAAAGGATATCCGTCGCCAGCTTGATGAATCATATAACTTTGAATTACCAAAATTTGAGCAGGAATCAACCTCCGTTGACGGTACTGTCAAGTTTCTTTTTCGGCTGAGTGATGGCAACCCGATAGAAACCGTGCTCATTCCCGATGGAGAACGAACGACTGTTTGTATCTCGGTGCAGGCAGGTTGTGCGTTAGGGTGTCGCTTCTGTGCAACGGGAACAATGGGGCTGTTGCGGGATCTTACTGTTGGTGAAATTGTCGGGCAACTGTTGGCGCTTCGGGAACGATTCGGGGCTGATGCCTTTACAAATATCGTGATGATGGGTATGGGGGAACCACTGAATAATTTCGACAACGTTATGGAAGCTATCAAAATTATTAATGATGAGAATGGCTTAGGTCTTGCCGCCAAAAAGATAACGATTTCGACTTCCGGGATTACCCCCAAAATCCGAAAACTGGCAGATATGAAATTAAAAGTACGGTTAGCGTTGTCATTACATGCCGCCACTCAGGAAAAGCGCCGTAAAATCATGCCTGTTGCTGATACTTTTGGACTCGAGAAGTTGATGGAAGCATTGAAGTATTATACTACCAGGACAAAATCACGTGTTTCCATAGAATATATCTTGTTCAAGGGATTCAACGACAGACCTGAAGATATTAAGGCGTTGACTCGTCTGTTACATGGGATTCCGTGTAAAATAAATATGTTGGCATATAATCCGGTTCCGGGACTTGACTTTGAACGGCCCTCGGATGAAGAAGTGGACCGGTTTGCGCGTCTTTTATACCCGAAACTTCCGGCAGTAACTGTACGAAAAAGTCGGGGGAGAGATATTGATGCCGCCTGTGGACAATTGGCTGTACGAAAGATAAACAAAGGAGTAAACGTATGAAGCTGGGTGTATGGGTTGCTGTATTGTTGTTAAGTTGTTGCCTGTTGATGAGTGTTGTCGTGGCGCAGGATTCTGGGATAGTTATCGGCAAAGTGGATTTTCCGGTGCTTCGCTGGGGAGAACAAAAAGGTGTTGTTGAAGCTACCAATACGACTGAACGGGTAAAATTTCTCACTATTGAAACAGAAATAACATTTACCGGAACCTATCTCAACCCGAATCGTCGGGCGCAATCACATGCGTACCTGATACCGGGCGAAAAGAAAGTGCTGGAACCAACAGTATTGATTCCGGGTAACTATGGTCGAGCTGTTCTCAAGGTTCGTATATATGATGTTGTTGATACAATGGATAATGTCCTGCCCAGCCAGCTGGTATTTGAGCAGCCATTCACATTGAACTTCCGGGTTCCCGATGAAGTGGCATCATACTTTCAGGAGCGGATAAGCCTGCCGCCTCGGGTTGAGAACCACCCGGCATTCGACAATGAGTTTGCCCGGATTTTATTCGTGTTGCTTGATGAAGGGAAAAGTCCCAGTGAAATAGCAACAATGCTCAAATGTGATACCTCTTTTGTAAGAAAGTCTGTGCGTAAGTTTGTTGTTGATGGTTTTCTTGAGAGCGCCAATAATACAAATAAACCCACTTTTCCTGTTATATCGACCAGAGAAGCAGAACAAGCGCGACCGCTTGCTCTTGAGCTTGCGGATACCATAGCAAACAAAATAGGGGGGCGCATGTCTTTGTATCAGGCGGTTGTGGATAGCCTGATTAAAGCAGGAAAAGTTCCTACTGATAGTAACCTGTTCTTTAACGGGGGAACGGTGCTTTATCACCCATACCCGGTGGTGTCTGCCTTAACCCTCTGGTGGCAGTTGGGGCAGCAGTTTATTACCGGAAACGAACCGCTTGATATCTACAAGGGAACCGATGTCTGCAATGCCAAAATACCCGACTATATGTATGCTGTAAGAGGTGGGGATGTTTTTCTGGGGACGCAGTTTTATTCCTATACGCTGAGCACCAACGGGTTCAGGATTCTCTATGGTGACAAGCTGCCGGTTTTAGAGTGCGGAGGAAACTATATTCTGAAGCAACACCTGCGAAAGCCCATTCGGTGGAACCCGACTCCGGAATATATCCCCGAAACATTTATGATGGATTCCGCTATTGTAATGCCTGCTGTGAATGTCCTTACCGGAGGTTTGGATAAAAAATTGGAAGAAACGACAACAAAACTGGAAAAGCTGGCAAAATCATTCGGGCATGAGAAACTGACAAAGGGCTATAAATACTGGTTCTGGAATCTTGTGGCTACGAAAGCATTAAATAAAATGGTCGATAACGGAGTGATTACCCGTCGTGGAAATGGTCAATTCCGTTTTGATAGCATGTGATGATAACTAAAGGAAATAAAGGAATGGTACATCGATTAATTGTCATTCTATTGGCAGGAGCAATAATTATTGGTTTCGTGGGATGTGGTGAGGATACCCCGGACCGTGACCAGATTCCCATAATAAAAAAGCGCCTGTATGAATTACAGGAGGCTATCGCATCGAAGAACCTTGCCGCTATTGATTCGTTGCTCTCTCCGAAGATATTAACGTATAATGAGAGCTCCGATTCATTGGTGAAGTTTTGTTTTAATCCTGATGGCAGTTTTGCTTTTGATCGACTGGGTAACTGTGATATCCGGTATGCTCATAAAAAAGCTGTGGTAGATTGTATATTGATTGACAGTACCGGACAGAAGGGAAAGCCAATACATTTATCGTTTGTAAAACAGCACAAGATGTGGCTGCTGAGCCGGTTTGATATTGGCGATACGACTACTGTTCAGCATGAGTAAATAAACTGATATACCTATTGGTTGAAAATAAGCCACCACGAAAGACATTCGTGGTGGCTTTGTTTGCTGTTTGTGTCATCGCGGTCAGTTTAATTCTGCTTTTTGCCTGCCCTTGGTAATGAGCTTTGTGTATTCATTATCATGGGTAAGAATCTCAACGGCTTTTTTCACTGCCGGATCGTTTTTCAGAACGACATGCTCATAGACACCTCGTTCTCCGGCAATAGCGGCAACAACTTCACGCTTTATTGTCTTTCGGATGTAATCAATTGACTCATCAAATTCTCGGTCTTTTTCTTCTTCTATAAGAGTGTACAGACTATCGACCATACTGTTGAAGACGCTGTCCTTTCCTTCCTTAGCGATAGTTTCTTTCAAGCGTTCCAGTGATGCCTCAAGAGAAGAAGTATAAGTAAATCCTTTTTCTTTGATAAACCGACGGAAATCCTCTACAATATCATCAGTTACTTCGAAGTCGGGACTTACATCGGGATGCTTGGCAACGTAGTCAACGGCATAATCAAAGAACATTGACTGGCGATACAGGTTTATCTCGATAGGCTTCCAGGTTTCCTGTGGGATTTCAATATCGGGAACAATACCGCCGCCACCATACACAATCCGCCCGCCATTGGTATAGAATATCTTTTCCGGTTCATCCGAGACTTTCAAAGAATCAGCTTCCTTGTCTTTTTCCGCTGTTACCGGATGGTCAATCGGCTTTTTCCCCTGTTTTTCGGGTTTCTGGATACAGCGACCGGAGGGGATATAATACTTGGCGGTGGTCAGTTTCAATGCCAGACTGCCATCATTCGAGATGGGGAATATCTGTTGGACAAGTCCCTTACCATAGGTCGTATCGCCGAGGATAAGTCCACGGTCCCAGTCCTGAATGGCGCCGGAAACGATTTCCGAGGCTGAAGCAGTACCACCGTCAACTAACACAATCAGTGGTTTATCCGGGAAAAGGGGAGGACGGTCAGAGGTGAAATGACGTTCGCTGTTTTCAAATCGACCACGTGTCTCAACGATTTCCCGCCCCTGCTCGAGAAACAATTCGGCAGTTTCTTTTGCCTGGTCAAGCAGCCCACCACCGTTGGAACGGAGGTCGAAAATAAGGGCGGAAATATTTTTTTCATTTAAGTCGCTGATTGCCTGTCTCAGTTCGTGGCTGGTCTCTTCGGCAAATCGTGAAAGGCGGACATACCCGATATCAGTACCCGGTACAATACCGTAATAATTAACTGATTTCAGCTCAATAACGGCTCGTTCTATCTCAAACTCTATTGGGTCAGCAATACCAGCCCGTTTGATTTTTAGTTTTATCGAGGTTCCGGCTTTCCCGCGCATAAGTTTGGATGCTTCGGAAGCAGTCATACCCAGTGTCGATTTGCCTTCAATTTCCCATATAATATCACCGGCACGAAGACCTTTACGATAGGCTGGTGTCCCTTCAATGGGGCTGATAATCCGAATCCGGTCATCGCGGGCATCAATTTGCATCCCAAGACCTTCGTATTTGCCGTGGGTAGATTCCATGAGGGCATCATACGAGCTTTTTTCAAGTAATACGGAGTATCGGTCAAGGTCCGAAAGCATACCGCGAATACCGGCTTTGATTATTTTGTCGGCATCAACATCTTCCATGTACTGATTCTTGATATTGAAAGCAGTATGAGTGAGTTTTTTAACATCACTGAGAAAGCTGTCACGTTTTTGTCGTCGTTCCTCAACCGGTGTTTCAGTGTTGCTCAAATCAATATGTACCGTATCGGCAAACAAAATCGGCTCTACTTCCTGTGGCGCCTGATTGGCTTCACCGGACCCGGCAAACCAGATAAGGGCAAGGGCAAAAACAGTCAGACCAAAAAGCTGTAATGTAAAACGGACCATCATGGCCTCCCAAAAAATATTTATGTACTACTGTTGTTTACAATGTATGAACAATTTATAAAGTGTCAAGTTTCATACGAGTTTGGTCGTTTTTCCTATCTTCTTGATATTTATACGGTTAAAAGTACCGGTTAGTTTCCGTACACTGTGCCGAAAGGTATGCCTGAAAGACTAACTTCTTGTGGGGTGACAGGTTACGACAACAGTACCGTACGAAGAAATCACTTTTTTACTCCGGTTAAATCTTGCGTAACGAGAAAAATCGTTTAAGCTGTTATAAATTATCGGATTGTCAGTATGATTCAAAAAGTGCAGTGAAAAAGATTGTATTGTTTCTGCACAGGAAAGTAAGGGATATGAAACTGAAACATGGAAATTCACCGGTGATAGCAGTTCTGATGCAAATTCTTATGCCGGGGTTGGGACATGTCTATTGGAAAGATATCATGTTCGGGATTTTTGTCTTTCTGGTTATTATGCTTGCCTCGATTTTGTATGTTGTATCTCTATTTATAAAATTACCCATACTTGCTAAAGGTATTCTCTTTACCTTACCTGTCTTATTTTATCTCTTTTCCTTCGTTGACCTCCTGCGAACAGTACGTACGAAACAGAAGAAAATTCATCAAACAGCAAAATCAGCTATTATCGTTCTTTTGGTGGGACTTCTGTACCAGTTCCTCTGGCCCCTGGCGCCAGTCAATTTCGGGTTACAAAATATCCCGGAAGTGTTTGTTGAGAAAAACACCGAACTCTATCCCCTTTACAGTAAGGGCGAAATTCTCAAGGCAAGCCGGCTGGCATACTTTCTGAACATAGCTGTTCTCGATCGCCCGCTTTTTCATTCATTACCTGAACGATTCGATATCATACGGTTCGAGATGGGTCCCGGTGATAATCGGTGCGGAGTAGTGATAGGGCTGCCCGGGGAAGAAATAGAAATAGCCGGTGGAGTTCTGGTTATTGATGGAGTCCCAAAACTGGCATCGACCCCATCATGGTTAAATCTCACCGGTGATTGGGAATTGACTTCAATAGATGGATATTCTATGTTAATTGCTACCATGCGTCTTGGCTCTGTTGATAAGTTGTATGAAGTACCGTTGTCAAAACTTCACGGGAAAGTGAGCAGGCTTTTTTGAAGAATATCAAGAACATTATTTTTGACCTTGATGGCACTCTGATTGATTCCTCTGAAGGTGTCGTGGAGGCTGTGAACTATTCCCTGCAACAAATGGGACAACCTGCCCAGCCGCCGGAAGCCATCAAACGGTTTATCGGATATCCCCTTCGAGATATGTATGCACATTTTAATGATGTTTCCTATGATGAACTACACCGTCATTTTCAAATAAAAGCAGCCGAAACAATAGTGGCATCGACAATTATATTACCCGGTGTGCAGGAAGTGTTGTATCATCTCAAAGGCGGTGGGTATCGTCTTGCTATTGCCACTACCAAGATTCGCAAACATGTTGAGCTGATTGTCAGGAAATTTCACTGGGAAGATATATTTACAACGTGGACTGGCGGGGATGAAGTCCCAAACGTTAAACCCGCACCGGATATTATGCTGCTGTCGCTTGAACGTTTGCAAGCCAACCCGTCGGAAACAATCGTTGTCGGTGATACGGAAAATGATATCCTTGCCGCCAAAACAGTGCCATTGAAAGTAATCGCTGTAGAATCACCGTATGATGCAAACCATCATCTGTTGACAACGAAGCCTGATTATTTTATTCAATCCATAACGGAACTTCCGGAACTGATAGGTTCTTATCGGGAGCACTGATGAGCATTTTTATTCATTCATTCAAAACGTCATTGGGTGTATTCCGCTGTGCAGAAACCAAAAAAGGATTGGCACTGCTTATGTTACCCGGAGAGACGAAAACAGCTTTTATGAGTCGTCTTTATGAGTTGTTTCCCCATGAGCGGATTGAAAAGGGGGGAATGGTAAACAAGCAGGTAGAGAAACAGGTACAAGCATATTTGAAAGGCAAGTTAAAGAAATTTACCCTTCCGCTTGATATTCAAGCCCCGCCGTTTTATAAGAAAGCGCTTCGACAGGTCATGCAGATTCCATATGGACAAACCCAAACATACGGCGATATTGCCCGGGCAATGGGAAATCCACGCGCATATCGTGCAGTGGGGTCAGCGAATGCCAATAACAATATCCCCCTTATTATTCCCTGCCACCGTGTTGTGGCAGCGAATGGGTTAGGTGGATATGGGGGAGGACTGGATATGAAAGTGAAACTCTTGAAATTGGAACAGGTGTTGTAAATTTGTAATTATAGAAGGATAATATCATGGACCCACGAGTAAAAAAACTGGCACAGGTGCTGGTACACTATTCAATCAAGTTGAAAAAGGGACAACTGCTGAAAATCCAGGGTGAAGTATGCTCACTGCCGTTGATAAAAGCTGTTTTTGAAGAGGCGGTCGAAGTGGGAGCGTATCCGTATGTAAAGTTGAATGTGCCGGAACTTGATGAGATATTTCTGAAAAAGGCATCCAGGAACCAACTGACCTATGTTTCTCCCTTGCTGAAAGCTGAGATAAGCAAAATTGATGCGTTAATCAGTATCTGGGGAAGTGAAAACACACGGAGCTTTTCAGGTGTCGATCCAAAGCGACAGGCAACAGCTCGTTTAGCGGGACGTCCTGTTTTTCAGAAGTTTTTCAAACGAACTGCTGAGGGTTCATTGACATGGGTCGGGACCTTGTTTCCTACCAATGCCGAAGCGCAGGAAGCGGATATGTCGTTGGCGGACTGGGAGGATTTTGTTTATCGGGCGGGAAGAATAACCAGCGCTGACCCGGTGGCTCATTGGAAAAAGATTGCAAAAGAGCAGGATAGGTTAGTGAAAATTCTCAACCGTACCGACTATTTGCACATTCGCTCGGCTGATACCGATTTGAAAATGAGGGTCAAAGGACGTAAATGGATAAACTGCGCCGGAACAGAAAACTTTCCCGATGGTGAAATCTTTACCTGTCCTATCGAAAATACTGTCAACGGGTATATCCGTTACTCGTACCCGGCAGTGTATATGGGGCGTGAAGTGGAGGATGTCCGGTTGGAGTTCAAAAACGGTAAGGTCGTAAAAGAAAGTGCCGGGAAAAACCAGGATTTCCTGACCAGTATGTTAAATATGGATAAAGGCGCTCGTTATTTGGGTGAAGTGGCGGTTGGCACTAATTACAGCATTAAGAAGTTTACGAAGAATATATTATTTGACGAAAAAATCGGGGGGACCTGTCATCTTGCGGTAGGAGCATCGATTCCCGAAGCAGGGGGGAAGAACAAGAGTGCACTTCATTGGGATATGATTTGCGATATGAAAAAAGATGCGGAAATATTAGCTGACGGCAACGTCATTTATCGAAATGGAAAATTTGTCATATAGGTAGAATATGAAATGTCTGGTAAAGCCCCTTGGTATTTATTTTCAATACCGAGGGGTTTTATTGTTCCCCATGATTGTATTAACAGTCGACTGATTGATATTATTTACACGGATGCACATAGTACGCCAAGCTTTACCCAGTGGGATTGATTCAGTCCTCAATCCGAAACGGCGAGTCAGGGTTGTCCTCATGGCGGATTTCATCAACCGGAAATTGTTTGCCTTCTCCGGCGTATAATCGGTTCGGAACATTAAATACGATTCCATCAGTGTCCCCGATATTTTTATACGCATGTACAACACCGGGGGGAATAATAACCATTGCTTTATGTTTTTCTCCCAACTCTACCTGACAGGTTGCTTGATAGGTTGGTGATTTCGGGCGATTGTCCCATAAGTACAAGCGAAATGTTGATGGACCAATTAGGCAGAAAATATCGGTTTGTTCTTTATGTTCGTGCGGTCCGCGAACAATCCCGGGGTGAGTCATGGAGATATATCCCATCACAGGGAAAATATCTGATGACAATTCATCATGTCGAAACAGTTCTATCAGCCAGCCGCGATTATCGTTATATTGCTGTAAATCCCGGATGATTACTCCATCTATGATACATTGCATGGTAACAACACCTTCTTATGATTAGTAAGAAACTCTGTCAATGCCTGCCGGTACTCTTTCATAATATCAATTCCCATTTCCTGCAGACGCTTATTTTCCAGTACTGAATATTTCGGTCGGGGAGCAGGGCGGGGATATTCCTCGGTTGTACACGGGCGGATTTGAACATGCATATCAAGAGTCTTGAAAATAGCCTTGGCAAATTCATACCAAGTGGCTTCGCCTTGAGATGTACAGTGACAAATACCGGTCAGGTTTCGTTCAATAGCCAGGTATGTTTGCCTGGCAATTTCCCATGTCCAGGTCGGGTTGCCAGTTTGATCATTGACAACTTTCAAAGGCTCAATTATCCCGCCATCACGAGCGGTTTTTTCCTGTTCCCAGCCAAGTTTTATCATTGTTCGTACAAAATTTTTCCCTTTTGCACCATAGACCCAGGCAAGTCTGAGAATAAGGTAATCATCGAGTATGTCCGCGATAAATTTCTCCCCGGCGAGTTTGCTCTGTCCATATACTGTTTTGGGAGCAGGGGTATCGGTCTCGATATATGGCCTGTCGGTATCACCAGAGAAGACATAATCTGTGGAGTAGTAAATTAGCCGGGCATTAATATTTTTGCAGGCGGTGGCGATATGTTTGGTCCCGTCGGCATTGATATGCATAGCAAGTTTCGGGTTTGATTCGCATTCATCGACATTAGTATAGGCGGCAGCATGAAGAACGAGATCCGGAGAAAAAGAGTAAAAGGCATCATTAACAGCATCGGCATCGCCAATGTCAAAATCCTCTATATCTACCCCCCAAATATTGTACCTGTCAGCAAAAGCGTTCAACAGGTCTGAACCCAGTTGTCCGCGACAACCGGTAATAAGCAGTTTAGGTCTCGTCATCGACTTCCCGTACAACTTCACTGAGATATGTTTTATACGAATTATCAGCCATCGAATCAAGCAACTGATTCATCTGCTGACGGTTGATGAACCGCATCCGGTATGCTATTTCCTCGATACAGGCGATTTTTTGCCCTTGTCGTCGTTCAATGGTGGCGATAAAATTGCTGGCATCGAGTAAACTTTCATGGGTCCCGGTATCGAGCCAGGCTATTCCGCGACCGAGTTGCACTACCTGGAGTTTTCCCTTTTCAAGATACGCCCTGTTCACATCGGTGATTTCAAGTTCGCCCCGGTCCGAAGGTTTCAGCGACTTGGCAATAGAAACAACCTCGGAGTCATACAGATACAGCCCGGTTACTGCATAGTTTGATTTAGGGTGAGCAGGTTTTTCTTCGATAGATAACACTTTCCCGTTTTTATCGAAATCTACTACTCCGTACCGTTCCGGGTCCTTAACATAATAACCAAATACAAGCGCTCCATCGCGAAATGCCCTGGCATCGCGAAGGAAGTCATACACTCCGTAAAAGATATTATCACCAAGAATAAGGACGACATTGTCGTTATCAATGAACTCTTCACCGATAATAA
>JAJRZL010000233.1 GCA_024275255.1 Candidatus Zixiibacteriota bacterium
CACTCCTGCTGCAACAGATCCGGCAACAAAACAGATAAAAAACAATGCCGGGCTGATAAGCTCCAGGATGAGGAACGCTATCGCTGCCGCCATCCATATCCAAAACATAGTAGTCATATAGTTACCCTTACGCTTTCCAGGCCTTTACGATACGATTATACTAATAATCAATGGTATTACTGCCCGATGCAACATTTATTCAAAAAAACCGTATGAATAAGATAAAAAAAGTTCATCATGTGCTGTCAATTAAAAAGCATGATACCCTTAAAGAGGGTACGACGAGCATGTTTTTTCATTTGCGAAATATGGGTAAAGTCATATAAATATGTAAAGGAGATATATCATCAGAGAAAACACCTGCATACATGGTATATCTTTTGATATGGAAAAAGGAAAACATCGTATAAAATCACGGGTGATTATATCCTTGTACAGAAGCAGTGCTGTTCTACTTGCTACCTGTTTCATATTAGTATGTTCTGTCGCAAGTGTCAGAGGGGTGGTATTACAGGGAAAGGTATATGATACCGAATCTCAAGAAACAATCCCCCTGGTTACCATCCGGGTCGAGCGAACCGGACAATCTATGGTTGCCAACGAGGAGGGGCAATACCGCTTACAGCTTCAACCGGGTACATACACGGTTACTTTCAGCCATGTGGCGTATTACGCAAAAACAATAACCATTACTGTAACTGATTCAACACTTACCCGTGATGTCTCCCTGTATCCGGCACTTATTGAATTACCCGGCACAACTGTTTTTACCAGAGCGTATGACCCCGGTCAGGAAATCATTGTGAAGGCCATTGCTCATAAGGAGGCTCTGTTAAAACAGCTGCATGATTATCGATTCGAGGCATATACAAAGCTCATTATGCAAAGAGAGGTAAAGCCTGATTCGTTTGTGTATGAAATGATAACCGAGACCCAGCTTTCCGGCTGTTGGGAACAACCTGACAAGTACAAGGAAATTCTCACCGCCCGACGCCAGTCATCAAATGTTGAAGCGGAACAAAACCTTGTTACAATTGGTTCAATTCTCAATTTCAATCGCGACAGGCTTGATTTTTTATCCTATCAAATCGTTTCTCCCACCGCTCATGATGCCCTGAACTATTATAACTACTATTTGCTTGATACCTTGTACCTGGGGAAAAAGCCCGTATTCAAGCTGGAGATAGAACCTAAAAATACGATTAATCATTTGTTTCAAGGAACTATCCTGATTGCTGATTCCTCGTTTGCTGTAGTTGGAGTCGATGTGACCATGAACAAGGGGTTGGCTGATATTATTATCTCAACATTACACTACAAACAAACGTATGCCGAGTTTGAAGACAGTATATGGATGCCGATAGAAATTCGTGCTGATGGTTTGTTACGGGTTCCTTTTCCCGGAGTACCTGACTTTCGGTTCAATTACGTTGCTGCATTACATAACTACTCTTTTAATACCGGTATTCCCCCCCATACATTTGACTATGTGCTGGAAGTTGCCGAACAGGTTGATGATAATGACACAACCCAGTGGCAAAAGGGACAACTGGTGCCGTTAACCGAGGATGAAAAAGCCGGGTATGCCTACATAGATTCGGTGACTCATCAACCAAAATCTATATCATACTATCTACTGAAATATAGTTACGGTGTAATATATGCGCTTAGTTCCTCATCGACATACAACTATTTCCATTTTAACCGCGTGGAGGGACCATACCTCGGTGTGGGACATACTTTTACTCATCTCATCCCCAATACGGAACTATGGTTGAGAACCGGGTATGCTTTTGACGGCAAGTTTTGGCAGCATCGGTATTATGGTGCCTATACCTTGTCCCGACGACCTGACATAACAATTGGTGGTGGTTATCGTGATGCTATTCGTTCTCGTCCGGTCATAATGACCAGCAGTCGGTACAATCCTACTTTCTTGTCATTAACGGCAAAGATTGATCCGTTTGATTACTATCTTGAAAAGGGGTTTGACCTTGATGCTGTTGTCCATTTTGGGAAAAAGGGGACAGTGAAATTACAATATCTCGATGTCAATCAGTATCGAGTACGCAACAATACCGATTATGGAATGCTTTTCAACAGGGACAGGGAGCATCGGGCAAATCCTGAAATTGTCAATGGGAAGCTGCGTTCAATAGAGCTATCGTTACGGTATGATTCGAGAAACTTTATGTTGAACAAGGGACGAGAGCAAAAAGTATTTACATTCCCCTTTACTGTTGTTGAAACAGGGATAGAAACAGCAAACCCTGATATCATTGACAATGATTTTACATTTCAACGTTATTATTTTTGGTTGTACCATATCCGACGATTGCCGGGAGCAGGACTATTCTCATTGTACCTTTATGCCGGAGCCAGCAGAGACCAGCTTCCTCCCCAGCGATATTTTACGGTCGATTTTGGGAGTATGGGTAGAGTAAGTGCAGTGGATTTCAAAACACTTGGGAGAAATAATTTTTCCGGTGACCGAGTATTGGTCATGTATGCAATGCAGGATTTTGGAACGACACTTTTTGAGCGGTCACGTATTCCATTGGTAAAGAAAATACCATTTTCACTGTTTGTCTATGGTGGAGCGTTCTGGACAAAATTTGGGAATGAGTCAATAAGGCTGAATGAGCGGCAACTGCTCTTTGCAGCAAAACCATATTCTGAAATAGGGTTTGGTGTCGGTCGATTGCCGATGTTTCTGAAATTCTTTTTCACCTGGCAGCTTTCGGATTATAACACCAACCATTTTTCGTTTAGGTTTTCCATGGGTTATTAATACTTAAATAGTGCATGGATGGAAGTGAACGAAAGAATAAGACCATCATCTATTTTTATGCTGAACCCGTACATATTGCCGCACAAAGAACGCAAGGAATAAATCAAACAGAAATGCCAACTGTCCCCAGAACCAGCCTGCTTCGATAAACGTTGTAATAAAAAACAGCAATGAAATGACAAACAGGATGAGGGTTTCGGGTAAGGACACAATTGTACAGGCTGCCTGCCAAATCTTTTTAGTTACCCGAAGCTGGCTTACCAGAAGGATAGTGAGAGCGGAAGCTCCGATAAGACCGGATTCCGATAGGTAATGCAGGAAGGGATTATGTGCCGATAATCCCTTCACCCAGTAATGCATCGGGTCCAGGTGCAACGTGGGAATTATCTGGTCGGCAATACGGAATGTTCCCGGTCCGATACCAAAGATGGGATGCTCCTTGAGAGTGAGCAAAGCGGTTTTCCATAATTCTAATCGTAAATGGATAGTGCCGCCGGTATCGAACGAAATGATTTGCTCAAACCGTTCCATTACTCCTGCAAAAAGCCCGGGTACTGCTGTTAAGACGAAGCTGGAAACTGTTATGAAAAACAACACCAATATAAAAATGCGCTTTTTGGCAAGCATCAAAGCAGATGTGGCTGCTTGTGTTTGTGAAGTATCATCTCTTTTTGATATTTTTTTCACTCGTCGTATGTACAGCCATATTGCTACAAGGGAAAAGAAAACGCCGAATATAATAGACAAACGG
>JAJRZL010000234.1 GCA_024275255.1 Candidatus Zixiibacteriota bacterium
TCAATGATGGTAACATCCATATCAGATTCGGCTTTCCGCAACGCTTTGATGACAGGAGGCGATATCGCTTCTCCGACAGTAAGCCGTCCTTCATAAAACCTGACACCCCTCCCGACTCCATTTCTTATTTGCCCCACTGGCTGCGGTACTTCCGTTATGGCATGTTCCGGGCAAACCTCGTAACATCCACCGCAACTGATACAAAGAGAAGGAAACACCATCACCTTGTTGCCAATAATAGCAATGGCATTGAATTGACATATAGAAGCACACTCGCCGCACAAGTTACACTTATCATGGTCAACTTCTGGAATCGGTACGGTAACATCGGCAGTATGTGTTATTTCCGGTTTCAAAAAGATATGTCCGTTTGGTTCCTCAACATCGGCATCAAGGTACGTGACCTGCAATCCTTGTTGAGCCAGCGCCACAGCTAACCCGGTTGCTACTGTTGTTTTGCCGGTTCCACCTTTACCGCTGGCAACAGAGATAATCAATATGTGTTTCCTCCTTGCGTATCATCGTGACATCTTTACTCCACACTTGGGACAGGTCATTTCAATACAGGGAACCCCCTGCTTGTGGGGAACGGTCGCTCCGCATTGCGGACAGACACAGTCTCCGCCCGGTCCCAGTCCCATTCCACCGGGTCCCATTCCCCTGCCGCTCCCTCGATTTAGTCCTCGCCCTCCACCTTTACCACGACCTCTTCCACGACCGGAACCCTGTCCCCCACTATCTTTACGAGCGTTTGGCATAGCAGCACCCCCTTTACTCGGATTCTTCGTTTTGCAACTCATCAATCCGCTTGTTAATATTTTTGAGCATCCGCTCAAAGTGTTTTGCTTGTTGTTTCAGGTAGCTGAGTTCATCAAACTGTCCGCCAGCTTCAGCGGTTGCCGGGTTCGGTGGATACCAGGGGACAGCCGGACCGGCATACTCACGCGCCCAGCCGGGTACGCCGGTGGCATAGTACATATGACGCCAGCCACGACCACCACCCATACCATACCCCCGACCATGACCTCTTCCAAAGCCATGCCTGAATCCGGGGTTCATGTAACCCGGTCTGCCGTAACCGGCGCAGATACCCGCGCCCCGCCCGGTCATCGGTCCTGCCCCCATTGGTCCTGTACGATCTCCGTATGGCATACGATACCTCCTTTATTTGTTGTTATTGTTCATGTTCATGTTTCTCTATTTTTGATATTTCCACTTTATCAGTAATATCAAGTGCCTGTTGGGCATTTGATGGTGTGCTCAACAATCGTTTAACGGTGTGAGTTAAGACAGTACGAATAACACTGTTTGGTTTACGTAAATCATACACAATCCAACTAACCACCGGGGCAGCGAGGGAACTCAGTCCTACCGCTTTGCCGGTCTTACCGGAAAAAACGCCCCGTATTCTCCGGTGTACTCTTTTTCCCGGTTTTCCCTTATGGATATTTTCATGTACCATCATACTTACCTCACCTGTATCACGCACGCTCAATGGCGCCCTTTTGCTGTTGCCTGCTCGATATATGCAAGTTGGTTGTTTTTCACTTTCTCAACCGCATCGGCAACCGTACCCTCAGCCCATGTTACAGCGTTTACTCCTGCCGCTTTCAGAATTTCAAATGCCTGTGGTCCGAAATTACCGGAAACAACCACCGCCGGGTTATGAGAAACCACCATCTGTGCTGTTTGTACCCCCGCCCCGTGGGCTGCCTGGGCATTTTGGGTATTGTCGATAACTTCAAAGCTATTGTCGGATGTATCATAGACAATGAAATATGATGCCCGTCCAAAACGAGGATCTACATTGCTTGATATATCATTTCCTTTTGATGAAACGATGATTTTCATATTTCCTCCTTATATCGATTGCATACCTGACCTTTTGGGCTTGTTGAAAAAGTACCATCATGGTTCGACTCCGCTCACCATGACTTGCCGAAAGAATACCTCACTATTACTTGTCGAAAGACTCCGCTCACCATGACTTGCCGAAAAACAACCTCTTTCAAGTCACCCTGAGCGTAGTCGAAGGGGACTTGAACAAGGAAATCTGACTTTTTCAACATGCTCCTTTGCCACGGCACCCACCACGTCGGTTGCTCATGTGTCGTCGCCTTCGACTCCTGTGATGACAACCGGGCAATATGTATTGTTCCTTGAAAATAGCTCCATTAATGTACGCCTCGATAACTTGCTTTACATCTCCCCTTATCCAGGGGATAATGTTCACTCCAAAAGCAGTTAGTACCTGTTCCATGGGACGAGATACGGCGCCACAGATTAGAGTCTCAACACCAAGCTCGGCAATCATTCTCGCTTTCTGAGAGATATGGAGCGGTGGTATCTCGACTATCGTATTGTTGGTCACCATGCCACTCTCAATCTCTGCGACCAGTAACTGCCGGGCAGTATCCATAACCGGCGACACCCTGTTTTCCCATATCGTAACTGCAATCTTCATATCTGCATGTTATTTCAAGCAGATAATGTGCCAATCACTTTTCAAATGTTGTATTATTCTTGTATTATATTGTACGGCAATGATATATAGATAACTTGCTGGTCCGTGAATGATGCGGTTACACTATTTGTGGTTGCTGCAATGCAGTTATTTGTTGAGGTAGCGTTGCGATAATGCAACCATTATTGCTTTTCGATAGTGATACCCAGGCGTTTCATCTGACGCCATAATGTGGTTTTATGAATGCCGAGAGCGGCGGCGGTTTTGGCTCGGTTGTAGTTGTTTTTCCGAAGTGCATCAAGAATGAATTTTGCCTGCAGTTCATTTAGCGAAGTTGATGATACTATAGGTTTGGATGTTTCTTCGGGACGCAGATAATCGGGCAGATCGTGAACGGCAATAGTAGAAGTACGGCACAGGACGAAGGCATGTTCGATGATATTTTCCAGCTCCCGAATATTGCCGGGATAATCGTAGTCCATGAGTATCGCCAGCGCATCGGGTGAGATATCGGTTATGAGTTTGCCTTTGATGGTGTTGAAGTGATTGATAAAATGGTTTATTAACAACGGGATATCTTCCTTCCGCTGACGTAACGGGGGTAATTTCAAGCGAATAACATTGATACGATAGAACAAATCTTCGCGAAACTTGCCTGCTTTTACCAGCTTGTGCAGGTTCTTATTGGAAGCAGTGACAATGCGTACATCAGCATGAAGCGGTTCTGTTCCTCCGAGGGGCTCATACGTGCGCTCCTGGATAACACGCAGGAGCCTTACTTGCAATGCGGGAGAAATGTCACCTATTTCGTCAAGAAAGATAGTCCCGCCCTCTGCAAGAGCGAATCGTCCCGGTTTATCTTTGCGAGCATCGGTAAAGGCTCCCGCTTTATACCCAAACAGCTCAGCTTCAAGAAGGGTGTCCGGCAGGGCGCCGCAGTTTATCACTACAAGCGGTTTGTCTTTACGATGTGATAGGGTATGAATTGCCCGGGCTATCAGTTCTTTACCGGTGCCGCTGTCACCCTCTATTAAAACGGTGCTGTCACTTTCCGCGATGCTGGGGAGGATATCAAATATCCGAAGCATCTCACTGTTCTTGCTTATAATATGTTGGAACGAAAACTTCTTTTCCAGTTCCCGCTGTAATTCCTCGATGGCGCTCAAATCGCGAAAGGTTTCCACGCCGCCGATAACATTTCCTTCTTTATCTTTGAACAATGCCGTGGAAATACTGATAGGTATTCGCCGACCATTGGCATTGATGATATATACCGACCGATTTACCACCGGCTTACCCGTTTGCATCGTTTCCCGCAGGGCGCAGTTTGTTTCGCAGATAGATGCCCGGAAGACATCGCAACATCGCTGCCCGATAGCTTCCTCGCGGGGGATACCGGTAATTTCTTCGGCTGCCCTGTTAAATGAAGCTATTCTCCAATCCCTGTCAACGGTGAACACCCCATCAGCAATGCTGTCAAGAATAATGCTGGTGGTATCGGTATGGTCTGGTGTGTTTGTCATCTATGTACAGGTAACAGTTTCGTATTCCTTTGGTTATTAATAGCAATATCTGCAACTTGTTACGGTATGACAATAATATTATTTGAAGATGTGACAGTTTGACTGGGCAGGTATAAATCTGTATAATTCCAGCCACGGAGAAACATGAGTAACTACACATTGGCAACTGGACAAACCAATACGGAATGAGATAATGCCGGAACTCCCCGAAGTAGAAACAGTAGTACGCGGACTTCAGAAAACAGTTGTCGGGAAAACCATCGCACTGGTTCACTACTCTGCTGCTCCTGCAAAGATGATAACGGTCAGCAATTCATTCAACGGGCAGGACTTCTCAACTCTCTTACGTGGCAAGCAAATACATTCTGTGAAACGACGCGGTAAAAATATACTTATTTCCCTTTCCGGTACTATGACCCTCTGGGTGCACTTGAAAATGACCGGGCACTTTTTTTATTACAACCGCAGTACTCCCCTTGATAAGCACGACCTCGTATTGATTGAGTTTCAAGCGCCCGGTAATTCCATAGAGCCCTTTCACTTGCGTTTCAATGATTACCGTCGCTTTGGCAGGTTGCGGTTGTTTCGTGATGATGAATTGTGGCAACAGGAAGGATTACAACAACTTGGTACGGAGCCGCTTGAAATTACTGCCGAGGATTTTGTCGCTCTTTTCAGGCAAAGACAACGCATGATAAAACCGGCACTCCTCGATCAAACCGTTATTGCCGGTTTGGGAAATATTTATGCCGATGAATCATTATATGCTGCTCGTATTCATCCCCGAAAGATTACTTCCCGCATTTCAAAAAAGAAACTCATCGAATTGCATGGTCATATTCAGAGGTTGTTGAAAAAAGCCATCCGCTTGATGGGTACTTCAGTTGATAGCTACACCGGAATAAACGGTGAGACCGGGAAATTCCAGAAGTACCTGTTGGCATATCACCGGGAGGGGGAGTCATGTCAACGATGCGGGGCAACAATCATACGGGAGAAAATCGGTTCCCGGTCAGCTCATTATTGTCCCCGTTGTCAGCGGTTGTAAATAAAAAAAGTCAGGACCATGAAGGTCCTGACCTGCTTTATTATTTAGCTGATTCTATCTCGATGGAAAGAAAAACCCTTTCCTTTTTCAAAACCCTATCGTCCTGATGCGGGTATTTCCTTTACTTGTTCCGCCTTGTCTTGTGCATTGCCTTTTCTGAGCATGGAGAATATCAATAATGGCGGCGTCACGAGGGTAGTAATAATGACCATGATGACAACTGCGGAATATGTACTCGAATTGATAACGGCTTCTCCCTCGAGTACTAACTTGGCACCAATACCGGCAAAAATCAGTCCTACCTCGCCACGAGGAATCATCCCTAATCCGATAGCAATACGGTTGGTTGTTTTATCGAAAATAGCAAGGGAGCATGCCTGTTTGCCAACGATAGCGGCAAGTGTTAAGAGTGCGGCAAACCCGAGTATTTCAAGGTTGGCGAATGTTGTCAAATCTACCAGCATACCCATTCGCACAAAGAATATCGGAACCATGAACGTAGCTATGGGGCTGATAAGATCTTGAATAGATTGCTCCCCGCGACTGTGATAATCCTTAAACCAGACCTCTTCCAGAATAAGCCCGGCAGCAAACGCCCCGACAATCGGAGCCAGCCCAACCTCACCGGCAAGGTACGCAAGCAGGAAACAGACCAGCAGGGAAAACGAAAGCAGAACCCCTTTGACCTTCAACCGGAAACCGAATTTGAAGAATGCCGGGAGTACGAACGAACCAATGGCAATTGCACCGAAAATGAACAACACCGCTTTGGCAATAATCCAGAGCACAGTTCCCGATGACACCCCTTCGCCTGTCCCTGCGGCTGCTGCTGAGATAACGCCGGTAACAACAGCAAGGATAACCAGCCCCATAATATCATCAATAACCGCCGCTCCAAGAATTATTTTTGCTTCTCGGGTGTTCACTTTACCGATATCTTTTAGCACCCGGGCGGTTATTCCGACAGATGTTGCCGTTAATGTCGCTCCGATAAAAATGTGTACATAGATTGATTCTTCCGGTAAAAACAATACGGAAACCCCCCAGCCGAGAAAGAATGGAGCAACGACTCCGAATGTTGCCACCATGAATGATGCCAACCCGACTTTCATCATCTCTTTCACGGTCGATTCCAGCCCGACCTCGAACAGCAGAATGATGACACCGATTTCAGCAAGAATCTCAAGGGTGACATTGTGCTTGAACGGTTCGAAACCATCAAAACCAAGCAGGTGAAGGTTGCCGATAACCATACCGAGCACCAACTCCCCGAGAACCGCCGGCGCCTTGATTCGCTCAAACAGGTCTCCCCCCAGTTTGGCGGCAAGGAGAATGACTATCAACTGTAACAAGACACTCAATACCGGTTCTTCCATTGCCTTTTCTGCATCAGTTGCAGCGCCTCCGCTACCGGATGCGAATGCAACCGAGTACAGGATATACACCCCGGCAATTATGAGAAACCAGGTAAGTCGTTTGGTTGTTAGGAAACGCACGTTGTTTTATCTCCACGGATTACTGTTGTTTGATTTCAAGAACATGCTCAACCACCTGTTTATGGTTGTTCGTATCATATAGTTAGTCGGGAAAGTATAGTCTTTTATAAGATGGGACAAGCGTTTTTTCCAGAGAGAACAGTAAGCGGAATATATGGGTTTTGTAGGTCTTGTATTACAATGAAGGTAGCACTATTTCAAAAGATGAAAAAAGAAAATGATATTTACATAACAGCGTTGTGAATTATCTCCGCATATTTTTTTGCCAGTGGGGCGGAAGTATAGGTATGGTGAGCATATTGATAGCCTTGCTCTGCAAGCTGTTGCCGGAACGAGGAGTCCTCAAGTAACCGGAGTATCCCATGTGCCAGGGCTTCGGTACTGTCCGGCTCAACCAGCAGCCCTGTTTTTTCGTGAGAGATAATATCAACAATACCGCCCGATGCTGTTCCGAGCACTGCCGCGCCGCACATCATTGCCTCGGAGAGAGCCAGACCGAATCCTTCATCTATGGAATTTAACACCACAACGGTGGCGCGGTTGTACACTGCTCGAAGCTCTGTCTGCGGCACTGGTGGTCCAATGGTGACATGCTCGTTAAGCCCCGATGTTTGAACCTGTTGTGTTATTTCTGACTCCAATGGTCCGGTTCCAATTATCAATAAGTGCGTATCGGGTTGTTTTTCAATAACCCGCGCAAAGGCTTTGATAAGAACTTCTACCCGCTTCTGAGCAGTAAACCGTGTGACCGATACAACGAGGTGTTCTTCGCGAGGGATATGTTCATCACGATAAAACGTTGTTTCGTCATGTGGCAGGGGGAGCACTTCCAGAATGGATTCAAGCTCCGGGTCAACGGAGAGAATTTCATTACGAAGAAACCCAGAAACAACCGTCCAGCGGTGCAACGAACGACAAAACCCTTTCAGGTAGCGGTATATAGCATGAGCATACTTGCGCATCAGCCGGATATCGGTGCCATGCGATGACAACACCATCGGCAAACCTGTTTTTTTAGCGAGGGTTTTCATCACGATACCGGATGGCACCAGCCAATGCCCGGCAACAACATCAATGTGTTCGTTCTTTATGATATCGAACGCAGCCTGCCGGAACCGGTCAAGGAATTGCTTGAACTTGAAAATCCCACTCACCGACCCGAGTACCAGCTTGTGCATACTGCCCCGATATGCGATGGTTTCTTCCGAATCGCTGTCGGCATAGCGGAAACGGTAGATTTTAATACCATCAACGGTTTCATGTTCTGCCGCTCCGGGATCATGCGGAGCCAGAACCACCGGCTGAATACCGTGGGATGTGAGATGTTTCAGCAGCAGCGCAATAAACACCCCGGCGAAATCCCCTTCATGTCGGGGGTAATTGTGAGTCAGGACCAGGAGTTTTACCGGCTTTTTCATGTATAACAGGGTAACAAAAGTGACCCATAAGAGAAACATAAATCTTCATCTGTGACTTGTTTTGTAGTATCTTAGACTCCGATGATAAGACCGGCTGATAATACAAAACTGGATTTTTCCCTGGATATTTCATTCGATGATATCCTCACGAACCCTATTCTGGACATTGCCGCTAGGTTTTGGGAGTCGGACCGGTACGAGGCATTTCAAATCTGTTATCGCTCGATGCGTATTATCGATGACCTGGTGGATAATCGTAAATCCGGTAGTAATCCTGTTTCAGAGGGAGAGTTTAAGCTGTTTGACCGGATGATAACCGACTGGCTGGACAGTCTGCAAAGAGGAACGGCAACCGATTCGTTTCAAAAGGAGCTGCTCCGGGTTATCAGGATATTTGCCATACCGCTCTGGCCCTGGGAAAAATTAGCTGATGCCATGCGGTACGATTTGAAACACAATGGGTTTGCCTCTCTGCTCGTTTTTTTACGTTACTGTGAAGGGGCGGCAATAGCGCCGGCATCTATTTTTATGCACCTGTGTGGTGTTTCGAAAGAATCAGGGAGAATGGTTCAGCCTCCGTTTGATATCCGTACGGCAGCCCGCCCGTTGGCGCTGTTTTCGTATTTCGTGCATATTATTCGTGACTTCCAAAAAGATCAGCGTGATAACCTCAATTATTTTGCCGACAGGGTCCTTGCAAAAGAAAACCTTACCCGGGAAGATTTGGTACAAGTTGCGACTGGTGGAGAAATACCTCAATCTTTCCGGTCACTTATATTGCAATATCGCAATGTCGCTGATTATTATAGAAAAAAAGCCCGTTTTACCCTTGACCACATTTTGCCACATATATCACCCCGCTACCAACTCAGCCTGGAGTTAATTTATGGGCTCTATCTTCAAATCTTTGAACGGATTAGACCGGAATGTGGAAATTTTGACACAGAGGAACTGAACCCTTCCCCGGAAGAAATAAAAAAGCAAATAGACACTATTGTTTCCGGTTTTGAGCCTAAGTAACGAATTATTTCGGAAGATTCACTCGGTACAATTGTATAGAAAGTAGCTGATATGAATGATAAAACGTGTTTTTGTGTATGTTTTGCTCTTTATTAATAATAAATGAATAACAAGTGGAGGTTTGAGTATGAAAATTACAAGTATGATTGTATGTTTGCTTCTTATACCGGGAGTACTGATGGCAAATAATCTGGCGGTTACGGTTTATAATTCCAACCTTGGGGTGGTCAGTGAAACCCGATCGTTGGACTTTACCAAGGGGATAGGCAAGCTGGCGTTTCGCGATGTTCCTTCTGCTATTGATGCCAGCTCGGTTACCTTTGAAATTGTCGGGCAACGAAGAAATGTAACCATTTTGGAGCAAAACTATGCCTATGATCTGGTCAGCCCGGAGCAGATTTACTCACGGTATATTGATAAGCAAATCGAATTAGTGGACAAGGAGGGAAAGCTCTATTCCGGAACTCTATTAGCCTACAACAGCGGAGCCATTACCCTTCGTGATTCCGGGGGCGGCATTAAGGTCGTACAACTGGGCAACATCGCCGAGGTTAATTTTCCTTCTCTGCCCGATGGACTCATTACCCGTCCGACATTGTTCTGGCGATACCAGTCAGATTATAACGGAAAGCTGGATTGTAAAGTCGGCTATCAGACCTCGGGGTTGACCTGGTCAGCGGAGTATATCGGTGTTCTCTCAAAAAATGATGATAACCTGAAGCTCTCCGGCTGGGCATCAATCAATAATACTTCGGGGAAAACATACACCGATGCTACCCTGAAATTAATTGCCGGTGATATCAACCGTGTCCGTCAACAACCACGTTTTGCTGCCAAGGGACTGGCGGTCATGGATGAAGCAGCTGCCGGATTTGAACAAAAAGCCTTTTTTGAATATCACATGTACACGTTGCCTCGAAAAGCAACCTTAGCCAACAAAGAAATAAAACAGATTACCCTGTTCGAACCGGCATCGACCTCGGTTGAAAAGCAGTTTATCTACCGCCCGGATAGAAACCCCACACAAGTGGAAGTCGCAATCAAGTTTACCAATTCTTCCGATGCCGGGTTGGGAATGCCGCTGCCTGCGGGAAGAGTGCGGTTGTTTAAGGCTGATGATGACGGCTCCTTGATATTACTTGGTGAAGACAAAATCAATCATACTCCGCGTGATGAAGAGGTTTCTCTTAAAGTTGGTTATGCGTTTGATGTCACCGCGAAAGAGAATATGATAAAACGGGAGAAAATTTCTCAAAAAGTTGAAGACCGGGAATTTGAGATAGAACTGCGTAATAGAAAAGACAGCCCGATCACGATTCGGGTGGAAAAAAAGCTGTGGGGGTACTGGGAAGTACAGGATGCCAATTATCCTTACGAAATAAAAAATGCTGAAACACTCCAGTTTGATATTCCTGTCGGAGCGCGTGAAACAGCAACTGTTCGGTACAAAGTACGCTTCACTCGCCAATAGACGACAGTTGACAATGATGAAAACAGCGGTTACATTCAGCAGCATGTTAGAAACAGGACTGTACGAAACGAGGAGGAAATTGTGAAGCGTATCACGATACTGATAATTGTACTGCTAAGTGGCATGTGTCTGTTTGGCAATGCCTGGGCAAAGAAGGGGAAAAAGCCTTTGAAAGCCTACCTCAGCGGCGCGAAAATCGCTATTGTTGAGGGGCGCCCGTTAGAGGGTATTGCTTTACTTGATACATTGTTTATATACTATGGTCCCCATGCCGAGGCACTGTTCCGCATGTCTCAGATTTATGTTGACCTTATGAATAGCGAGTCTTCTCCTGATGCCAAAAGACCATATTTATTAAAAATGGTAGCATATGTTGACTCTCTTCACCTGTGTTGTGAGAACAAGGAGATAAAAAAGAAATATCGTAAAGGATGTGATAAATATATCAGTCAAGCCGATTCCACGAAAACAAAATATTGGCGTGAGTTTTTTGCCCTGGGGCGTGAACAACTAAAGGCAATTAAAGAGCTGACCAATGATATAAAAAACGAAACCGATTCAGCCAGTCTTGCATACATGGAAGAGGGGTTTCAGCAAAACCTTGATTCCATGATTGCAAATATGAATTTAGCTCTGCTTATCGACTCCAGCGAATCCAGCCCCTATATTGCGGTTGCCACCGCCTGGGAATACAAGGGAGATTATGCCAAGGCTATCGAGTGGATGAAAAAAGGGCTGGAAAGAGCTCAAGAGAGAACACCGTTGTTACTTCCGATTGCGTACGACTACATTAACATGGGTGACTATTGCGGCGCTATTCCGTTTTTCAAGGAATATATTGAAGGGAAACCGGAAGATACCACCAACCTGTTGAATCTTTCAATTTGCTATAATAATTGCGAAATGTATGACTCTGCGGTTACAATCTATCGCCGTTTGCTGGAAATCAATCCTGAAAATGTCAACGTTATGACTAACATGGGGTTGTATTTCAATACTCTTGCGCGCAAAGCTTCTGATTCTATTACGTATTACCGTTCAAATGATGATGAGGACAATGCCAAAAGGTGGGAAACCGCCCGTCAGGAAGCGTTTGATTCGGCTCGGGTCTATTTCAAAACGGCTTTCGAAATAAAAACCGATGATGTTTTTGTGGCTGAGCAATATGGGTTTGTATCTGCTTTAGTGGATGACTGTGAATCTGCAATACCGGCATTCAAACGAGTTAGTGAGCTCAAGCCTGATGATGCCAATAACTGGATATCGTTGGGTGATTGCTACCGGCGTCTTGCCAAGTTTAAGGATGCGATGCACGCCTACGAAAAAGTAACAGAATTGGAGCCGGATAATGTGGAAATATGGACCAGCTTGAAAGAGTTGTATGAATACTTTGATTTGAATGACAAGGCAAAACTTGCTGATAAGAAAATCAAGGAGATTGGATAAAGACAACCAACTTACTGTTACCAGTAGTCTTTTCATTCTTGAGTTTACATACTTGAGAGTGAAAAGAGTATATAAATCCAGGCGGCAGGTGTACTACCTGCCGTTTGCTATCTGAACAATAAAAAATAAACATGGGTGAGCATACGCAATACATTGAAGTTGCTGTTTCGGGACCGGTACATGGCACCTTTACCTACCGCCTTCCTGAAGGTGCTCCCCCGTTACAGCCGGGACAGCGATTGCTCGTGCCGTTTGGTCGCAGTCGAAAAGTCGGGTTTTATATCGGACCGGCTCAACCAACAGGTTCATTTGTTATTAAAGATATTATCAAAGTCATTGATGAGGTCAGTTTCTTTTCTTCGGAGTTGGTATCGCTCTGTCGATGGATGGCTGATTATTATTTTACCAATCCGGCAGACTGTTTTGCTGCTGCATTACCGCCGGTGTTGAAAACGGCTGTCAAACCGAAACTTGTCTGGCATGTGATATCGGACACATTACCGGAATCGGTACGTAGGTACTTCAAAACCGGCAGACAGGTTTCGCCTGTTGCATTACGTGAAATACGCTCCATCAAAAGGACCTTACTGCGACAACTTGTCAAGGAAGGTGTTATTCGTGAACAATGGGCGGACACCAGCCGGGAACAATCAGCCCGTGTAATTGGGTACCGATGTAACAACATTGAGCAATGGGCAGAATATTTCGCGAAGAAAAAAATACAGCTCATTCCGTTTGATGGTACAAAATCCAAACGCGAACTACTGGAGCATGGCTGGACTCAGTACTATATCACTACGGCAGTAAAACATAACTTTCTGGAACCGGTACGAAGTTCCCGCTTTGATCTTGTCCCGGACTTTTTAACTCCCCGCAAAGGTCTTGACAAAATAACGCTCACCTCGGAACAACAAGCTGTTTATACAGAGCTTCGGGCAGTACTGAAATCGGAAGGAACGACATTTCAGCCAATACTCTTGCATGGGGTGACCGGTTCGGGAAAGACTATTGTCTATTGCCATATTGCCCGTGATGTTATTCAATCCGGCGGGACGGTGCTCGTGCTTACTCCGGAAATTGCCCTTGCCGGTACAACACTGGCATATTTCCGTGGTTTTTTTGGAGATAATGTCACCGTGCTGCATTCCGCCATGACGGATCGTGAGCGTCTGGCAAGTTTCATGGGGATACGCAACGGCCTGTATAAAATAGTTGTCGGACCACGCTCGGCAATTTTTGCTCCGCTGCCTGATTTACAGTTGATAATAGTCGATGAAGAGCATGACCCGTCATACAAGCAGGATGACCCCGCTCCTCGTTTTCACGGTCGTGACAGTGCGGTAATGAGGGCAAAAATTCAGGATATCCCGGTCATCTTAGGATCGGCATCCCCATCGCTGGAATCATATTACCAGGCACAAAAGGGAAAATACAAGCTGCTGGAACTGACACAGCGACCTGCCGGGGCGAAACTGCCGACAGTACGAATTGTTGATATGAAAACCGCACATCTGGGGGGAGATTTACTGTATTTTTCGTATGTTATGAAAAAAGAAGTGGAACACCGCTTACAAAAAAATGAACAGGTTATTCTTTTTCTCAATCGGCGGGGATATTCCCCCCAGCTCAAATGTGGACAATGCGGTCATGTTCCCACCTGTCCCAACTGCCAGGTAAAGCTGACCTATCACAAAGTTGGCGGGAAGCTATCCTGTCATTATTGCGGATGGGTGGCGGTGCATTATGATGTTTGTCCCAAGTGTCAGAGCCATGACTTTATCTTTCCCGGGACCGGCACGCAAAAAGTGGAAGAGAACCTGCCGCGACTGTTTCCCGATGCGGTTCCTCTTCGTCTTGACTCCGATACTGCCACCGGTCGTAAAAAACTGTATGATATTCTTTCGGCATTCATGCGTGGTGATGGCAACTTGTTGCTGGGAACGCAGATGGTTACAAAAGGGCTGGATTTGCCAAGGGTGACTTTGGTTGGGGTGTTATCTGCTGACCTGATGCTCGACCTGCCGGATTTCCGGGCATCGGAGCGAACCTTTTCGCAGTTGTTACAGGTGGCGGGGCGGTCCGGGAGAGCGGATAAACCGGGTGAAGTGATTATTCAGACCTATTATCCCGAAAATGATATTATCACCCTGGCGGCAAGCCAGCAGTACCGTACGTTTTTTGAACGGGAACTCGAAACCCGCCGGAACCTGTCATACCCTCCGTTTACCCGCATGGTGCGGTTTATTATCTCCGGGAAAAAGGAAACTCAGGTCGAGGAGGCGGCATTGGCATTTCGGGAAGGGTTGCAAAAAAGTGTGAATACCGCGATGATAAAGCTTTCCCTGATGGGACCGGCTCCCTGCCCGATGTATTACCTGCGCAGTATGTATCGTCGGCATCTGTTCGTAAAAACCCGCCAGTCGGTACAATTGGTACGTATGTTACGTGAGTGGGAACAGAGTCAGTCACATTTTGGTTTACCA
>JAJRZL010000235.1 GCA_024275255.1 Candidatus Zixiibacteriota bacterium
TGGCAGTAAAATAGAAGATCCGGGATGGTACGAACATGGTACTGCTGTTCTTGGTGAGATTGCCGCGGACTCCAACAGCTTTGGTATGACCGGAATTGCATTTAATGTCGATTTAGGAACAGTGTCGATTGGTTCCATGGACTTAGACGAAGCCCTGGTCATCGCGACAGCAAACAGTGATACCGGTGATATCATTCTCATTGAACTGCAATATGGCGGACCTAATAATGGCGCTTATGTTCCGGCTGAATACTACCAGGCATATTTCGATGCCATCCTGACCGCATCATCTGTTGGTCGCATTGTTGTTGAAGCCGGAGCCAATGGTGGACAGGATCTTGATGATACGACCTGGTATGGTCAGTTATTTGATCCCAATTATCGTTTCTCCGGTGCTATCATGGTTGCCGCTTCAGACAACACCCATGTCCCGGCTTCGTTCACAAGTCATGGTCAGCGACTTGATGTACATGCCTTTGGAACATGGGACATATACACTCTCGGATATGGTGATTTATATGGCTCGGATACAACCAATTACTACACCAGTTCATTTGCGGGAACATCCAGTGCATCACCTATCATAGTAGGGGCATGCGCTATTTTACAAGGAATCCATAAAGCAATTCATGGACGCGTGCTTGACCACAACGAAATGAGAAACTTGTTAACTACCTATTCCACCCCGCAGGCTCCTCATTCCTGGTTAATCGGACCGTTACCTGATTTACGCGGTTCAGTCGATGAAATTGTCGGGGTATCTTTTACCGCTGATACGACTATCGGCTGGGTTCCGTTTACTGTCAGTTTTCTTGCTTCTTCCGGTCTTCCGGTAGATACCTGGACCTGGGATTTCGGTGATGGCGACTCGGGATTTGTTCAATCACCGGTTCATACGTATTCCCAACAAGGCTTGTTTACTGTAAAGGTAGAGATAAATGCCGCTGGTGATATTCGGAGTATGGAAAAACAAAATTATATCATCGCTCTTGCCGACTCAATGCTGGCATTCGACACCTCCGGCTCACCCGGCAGTACTGTCGAAGTTCCTCTTCATATTCGAAACACCGTACCAATCCGTTATATAGAAATCCCGATAGAATATGGCGGTACACTTGATATAACCCTTGATTCATTTTCAACTGTCGGCTGTCTGACTGACTATTTTGCTGCCCAACAGTTTATTCATTCAGATGCTAATAATAAGCGGAAAACCCTGGTGTTGAAAACAGCCATTGACGGCTCTCAGCCTGATTTGCCTCCGGGTGAAGGAACCATAGTGAAACTGTTCTTCAAAATATCACCAACCGGTTCCAGCGGACAAACTGCATCCGTTGTTCTTGACGGCTACTTTAATTATACCCCGAAATTCAGTGGTCCTTTACTCAGTTATCAGCCGATAATAGAGCCACAGGCAACTATTTCAATTTGTCAACCACATGGTGATATGGATGGTCTGGCAGGCATAACCGTCTCAGATGTTACCTACCTTGTTGACTACCTGTTCAACAGCGGTCCCGCACCAAGTCCCATTGAGACCGGTGATGTCAATTGTGCAGGAGGAATCAATATTGAAGACCTGACATATTTGGTTGCCTACCTGTTCAGCGGTGGTCCTCCACCTTGCAGTTGTTAAGAATTATTATCCATTGTTGGTCATATTGAAAAGTGCTGTTTTGACAGCACTTTTCTTGTTTTAGCTGTGTTTTACCCAGTCTTGGGAAAAATCTTGCAAATCAGGAGAAATTCACATACTTTAATGTGCTTAATGAAAGAATATGTGGCGCATTTGAACAGAATAGTGAATCGTATCGTCTGAATAATATCAACATAAGGTGATAGATAATGAGAAATAATTGTATCACACCGACTGGTGTACTTTTCACATTATTACTTATTTGTAGCATGTCCGGTTCTCTTTTCGGACGGGCAGCGTTTGATGCGGATAACAGCAAATTTACTCATGGTAGTTTCAGCACGGTTACGTATGCGCATTGTATCGCTGACCACCGGGTAGGCAAAATTGTTCTTGCCATAAACAATAACGGAACATTCGGCGACGGGTTTCGCATGGCTGGCGGTGGGGATTGTTTTACCGGTCAGGAAATACGCTCCTGTGAATATCCCAAGGGCTCACGTGTGGAATATCTTTTTGCCGGTGCGTTCTGGATTGGTGCAATTGTCGGACGTGATACCCTGGTTTCGGTTGGTGCGGATGGCTGGTCTTTTGCTCGTGAATTCAACCCCGACCCCGCCCCGTTCGGCAACATGTATAAACGCTCAATTATTGACCCATCAAGCCCGTTATATGACGGGGCAATATCGGAAGAAGATTTTATCGCTATTTACACTGACACTTTCACTGCGGGAGTAGAGCCGGATTATTTTGGAGCATCCTTCAAGCCGCTCTATATTGAAGTCAGGGAAGCTTCGTACGCATGGTCTTATGCGTATGCGGAAGATTTTGTCCTGTTCGATTATGAAATAAAAAATATCGGCACGGCTCCACTTGAAGAAGTGTATATGGGACTATATGTCGATGGTGATGTTTGTTTTGATTGTGACAACTCTGGAGGATATGCCGATGACATTACCGGTTTTCTTCAGACCATCCCGACAGAATTCAAAGGAACAACCTTTATTGACACGGTCAATGCCGCATGGCTTGCCGATAATGACGGCGACTTAAACGCAGTTACTCCCTTCAAACCGGCACCCGATGTAACCGCTATGCGTATTGTCCGAACACCGTCTGAAGATTTGCAGGTATCATACAATTGGTGGATAAGTAACGGCAGTTCCAGTCTTGATTTCGGTCCACGTGAAAGAAGCGGCGTTGGCAGATTGCAGGAGCCATTCCGTGACTTCAGAACCGGCGGGCTGGGGACCCCGGAAGGCGATGTCAATAAATACTATATAATGAGTAATCGTGAGTTCGACTATGACCAGGCATGGGTGGCTTCCATTCAACCAAATGATACACTATGGCTGTATCCCACACAGGACAATGTTGATGAATGGGCAACCGGGCTTGATACCCGATACTTGCTTTCATTTGGTCCTTTTCATATTGAACCCGGACAAACCTTGCCGTTGTCGTTGGCGTACATTGCCGGAGAAGATTTTCACACCGACCCTAATAATATTGATAATCTACCAGGTAACCCTTCAGAATTTTATGCAAACCTCAATTTCAAAGATCTGGGGCTTAACTCTCGTTGGGCATCTTGGATTTATGATAACCCGGGAGTCGATACCGATGGTGACGGATATGCCGGAGAATTTCGGATTAGTATCCATGATACCGCTATCACAGATTCCACCATGCATATTGATACCACGACATTCCCTCCTGATACATTCTGGACTTATAAAATCGACACTCTTTTAGCCGACACCCAGTGGTATATCGGTGATGGTGTACCTGATTTCAAAGGGGCGACTCCTCCCCCGGCTCCGTATTTCTGGGTGGAACCGGCTGGAAAAGGGAAGATTCGTATTCGGTTCAATGGGACATATTCCGAAACTGTACGAGATATTTTCTCTCAACAGATAGATTTTGAAGGTTACCGTATTTACATCTCAAGAGACAATCGCAGCGAAAGTTACAGCGTTATTACTTCATACGATATCGAAGATTACAACAAGTATGTTTTTGATAGCACCAGCGGAAGATGGATTATTACCGAAAGACCTTTCCGACTTGATGAACTCCGAACGATATATAATGACTCTACGTTTGAGCCATTGAGCTATACACGCAGTACACCCTTTTCGCCTCCGGGATTCCCGGATTCTGCTTTCTATTTTGAACCACAGGATTACAATGCCTCCGAACTTGGAGGACCCGGAATGATCCGTAAAGTGTACCCGGAACAGCCTTATCCATCAACACTCATCCCCGATTCAGCGCAACCGGAAGAACTTACCGAGGATGGGTTGTTTAAGTATTTTGAATATGAATATACTATCACAGGACTTCTTTCAACAGTCGAGTGGTGGATAAATGTCACCGCCTTTGATTACGGTTCGCCGGAATCAGGGTTACCTGCTCTTGAAACATCGGTCTCTGTGGGAGCAAAAAATATCTATGCCCAGTCTTCGGTAGCAGATGTTACGCTAAATAATCTTGATGTCTATGTATATCCCAATCCATACCGATTCGATGGAGCCTACAGGGCTCATGGCTTTGAAGGAAGGTCAGCGACAGACAGACCGGACGATCGTGTCAGAGCGATACATTTCGCCAACCTTCCGGCAAAATGTAAAATAAGTATCTATACTATCGACGGTGACCTTGTGAAAGAAATACTACACGACAAGGATCCCTCTGACCCAACTGCTTCACATGACAGTTGGGATATGATTACTCGTAACACCCAACTTGTAGTATCAGGTCTATACTACTGGACGGTTGAGTCGGAAGGCAGAGAAACACAAATAGGCAAACTTGCAATTATCATGTAATATCTGTTTTTCAGGGATTGATATATGGCTCATCGTTGGTTTACTTCATTTGTTTGTACAATTTTGTGTCTTCTGGCATTTGCTACGATGGTACATACCCGTCCACCGTATGACATCACAAATCCCAAGATCGAGTTACTCAACAAAGAGCGTCCTCGTCTATCCCTGCAAAATGTTGTCTATGATTACACCGCTCATACCCGTGGAAATATCCAGTTAGCTATTGCCAACAACGGGACATTCGGAACTCTCGGCAGCACCATCCCCGATCCGTTTACCGGGGAAGCTATTTTATCATGTGAGTTTCCCAAGAACAGTAATATCCTCTACTTGTGGGTTGCTGCTATCTGGATAGGAGCCGTTGTCGATAGGGATACACTGGTTACTTGCGGCAATGAAGATTTTTACATAACAAATGAGTTTTGGCCCGAAGTAGAACCATTCAAACCACCGGGTGGGTTCCGGTATGAATCAATTGACATCAATAGCCCTTTTTATTCACCAGATGCCAATTCGGAACAGGATATTATTTGCGAATATACCGACACACTGGACAATCCTGCTATTGTTCAGTCAGACCCGACTGACAACCGTCCCCATATCCCTCTGGGCGTTAAAGTGTATCAACGCTCCATGGCATGGAGTTTTGCGTATGCGGAAGATTTTATCCTGTTTGATTACCAGGTTGAAAATATAGGAGATAAAGACCTGAAAGACGTGTACATCGGTATTTATGTCGATGGTGATGCCTGGCATCTTACCCGACGGGGACCAAACGGTTGGAATGATGACATCGCCGGATTTTATCCTACTCATCCGGCGCCGGAAGGCTGCGGATTTGTTGACA
>JAJRZL010000236.1 GCA_024275255.1 Candidatus Zixiibacteriota bacterium
AGGAGTATGCGCCTACCAGGAACGCCGTCACCAGGAACACCGCCGCAAGAATCACGATGAAATACTGTTTTTTCAAGTTGAACTCCTCCTCCATAAGATTATGAATAAAATGCCTACGATTGAAAAAGCCATCAGCGACAAAAGCGGAATCGAGAAGACGCCGAGGATGGTGATGTACTCCTCCTTGCAGGAGACGCCCTGGCTGCAGGGCTCGAGGCTTTCAGGGATGATTCCGTAATACAGGAGGTTCTGATAGAGGGCGATGCCCCACCCCACCGCCACCAGGGGCAGCCCGTACCTGATGACGCCCCTGTCAAAGGGGAAAAGCCCCAGGGGAATCATTATCACCAGGGGATAGATGAAAATCCGCTGGTACCAGCAGAGGCTGCACGGCGGGAAATCCATGACTTCGCTGAAGAAAAGGCTCCCCAGCATGGCGGCGCTGACAATCAACCAGCAGGCAAAGAGAATCACCCAGTTCAGGTTTGGTTGATCCTGCGGGTCAGATATTTCGTTATTGCCCGGCTGTAAGGCGTCGGATGATGGCATATTCATGGCCCGTCATGGCGGGTAAGGTGTCTTGCGGGCGGCTGTTATGGCAGGCTGGAATTATAAAGGGAAGTCATCAGGAACTGAAATGACTATACCACATACTATATTCCAATACTTACTTCGTCAATCGCAGCGGTCTTGTGCTCTTGAGGGCGGCTTTCCGCGCAAGGTTGTGGTGGACCTTATAGGATGCTATTCGAACTTTTCTATTCTAAATCAGCTTGAGAAAGCGGTAAAGAATCTTTATGCGTAATGATTAGGACAAGCCCCAAATTAAGGGCTTGCTATTTCACAAACTATATTCTTTTGCTTTTTTCGCTAACTATTGTGGAAATGACATATTTTTTAATAAAGCGCAGCATCCCACACAATGATGTTATAAATGGCATTGAAGATAATCGTTAGCAATATCACGATGGCAAAAAAACCCCAGGCTTTCAGCCTAGTTTTCAGTTTTCCCATTAAAAGCACAATCAGAAAAAAAGCAAGAATACAAATAATGATAATAGCTTGAATGAATATTGCATAAGGGTCTCCTTCAAAGAATCCAAGCAAGCCCAAAAGGGCCATCGGAAGTAAATAGACAATACCTAGTAGAGGCAGAATTATTAATATCGTTTTTTCAATCTTATTCAATTATCAATTCCCGGGTGCATTATCGAATAAAACAATTAAGTCTCTGGCTTGCAGTTTTCACAACATCTCCGGAAACCAGTATGTTCTCCCTGCGTCATCCTCGCATGTGACATAAGTTGTTGTGGTAAAGCTCCCTACAGTTGTCGGAACATAGTACTTCATGGTTAAGCTTGAATAATTGGCTGGATCAATATCGCCAGTCCCCATTGGCAGGGGTGTTACCACATATACTGATTCAGGAACACAAAGGGATGCTTGAACTGTCGTACTTATCGCAGTGCTCGTTCCTACATTATCCATCCTGTAATCAATTGATAGGTGTCTGTTGTTATAGTCATCCCAGTTCGCCCAATAGATGCTCTCCATTGACCATGTAAGTTCAGGAATGGTCGTGGTTGCACTTACAATATTGGATAATGATGCCTGCTGCCAAACATCGTCTCTTGCTCTAACGGCAAAGTAATAGGTAGTTTCCGCCTCAAGACCCTCCACAATCACTGTCTCTAACGAACCGGCAATTTGCGGTTCCATAGATGAACCTGCCTCTCTTGTATAAGGCCAGCTTTCTTCTGTAATAGGATCCGTTGAATATCTGACTTCATAGCGCTCGACTGTTCCCTCATTGCCGTCATCTCCCGGGGCCGTCCAGCTTAATGTTGCTGTACTTGTTGTTGCGTCAGTAACTTCAAGATCAGTTACGGCTCCCGGTGGCGTGAAATCAACATCGGTTGCTTCAGTAACATCAGCTTGTCTTTGTTCTTCAAAAGTACCATCGCCGTCGTTGTCCAGATTTAATGTGAAGTCCTTTGTAAAATTGATGTTTACTTCACCATTTGTGTTTGGGTTTACGGGTACGGCCAAATATTGGTTACTATCAACAACATTTCCGCCGAAA
>JAJRZL010000237.1 GCA_024275255.1 Candidatus Zixiibacteriota bacterium
ATATTGGCATACTCACCGATAAAGAACATAGAAAACCGCATCGAGGAATATTCCGTATGATACCCGGCAACCAACTCCGATTCCGCTTCCGGTAAATCAAAAGGCGCCCGATTTGTTTCGGCAATGGCACAGACTAAAAATGACAGGAAACCCAACGGCTGTTTCCAGATATACCAACTGCCGATAGTTGCCTGTTGTTCGACAAGTTCACGAAGAGACAAGGTGTTGGCGATGAGGATAACCCCAATAATAGAAAGTCCGTACGCTACTTCGTAAGAAATCATCTGCGCCGATGACCTGATACCACCCATCAATGAATATTTCGACCCCGATGACCATCCCGCCAGGACGATTCCATATATACCAAGTGAAGTTACAGCAAAGATAAAGAGGATACCGACATTCAAATCCGAAATAACACCGGTAATATGGTAACCGAAAATATCAAAATCAGAGGAAAACGGAACAACTGCAAAACTCAATAAAGCCGGGGAGAAAGAAATAATCGGCGCAATGGCAAACATCACCCGCTCAACATTATCAGGGACAATATCTTCTTTGAAAATCAGTTTCAACCCATCCGCAAGCGGCTGCAGCAAGCCATACGGCCCGGCATACAAGGGACCAATACGATGCTGGAGATGACCAAGCACTTTCCGTTCCAGATAAGTCGAATACGCGCATCCGGTCAACACGGCAACGAGAACAACACCAACCTTAATGACAGCTATGATGGCTGCTTCCAACATATACGTTATTCATTCACCTTTGTAATTTTCACTCTGTCTATCCGCTTCTTCCTCATCAACAAAGCTGTAACCGGCGTTGAAGAAAAGTTGCGCGGAATGAGTAATACATCATTATCCAGATAATCCGATATCTTCACCGGTACAATTACTTTACCCACCGGTGATTCCACTCGCACCGACATTCCCTCTTCCAATTTGTATTGTTCTGCCAATTGCGGAGACAATTCTACATACCCTTCCCCGACAAAATTGGCAAGTGAGGGACATTTTTCCGTGAGGTATCCACTATGGTGCGGGTCATCACATATAAACAACGGCAAAGGATACTGCTCGTCGATTTCTTCCGTAAACGGTTTCACCGGCAAGAAGCTCTCTGGCAGTTTTGCCTGATGATTCACCGCCAGTAATTGGTTTATTTCATCAATTACCTGATTATCAGACTCAAAGAGTTTGGCGCCAAGTTTTTCTGCAACCAGTTTTACTATTTCAAACGGCTCCCGTGACTGGTGAACCGGTTTTATCGCCTGTTGCGTTTCCTGCACCCGACCCTCCAAGTTTATATAGGCGCCCCCATGTTCCGCCCAGCTTGCCATCGGCAGGACAACATCGGCAAGCTCGGTGGTTTCCGTCTCAAACATATCTGCCACCACAAGGAAGTCGAGCCGTTCCAACCCATCAACAGCAAATTGCCGGTCCGGGTACATCAATGCCGGGTTCGCTCCCATGATGAAGAAGCCATTGATTTCTTCTTTCCGCATCAATGCCAGCATGGCATCGGTTGTCTGCGGTTCCGCTTCGGGACATTCTCCCCACATCTTCTGCAATATTTCTTTCGTGGCAGGAGAGATGGCAGGCATCACCCCCAACAGTTCGGCTCCTTTTGAATTGGCATACCGGGCTAAAGCAGCTATCTGTCCCTTTTGACTAATACCCAGCAAGTGGTTCAGATTCAACAGGGCAGCAGCAATCGATTCCCGTCCCAGCGAACGGGTGACCAATTCCCCGACTATAAACGTAACTTTCCTGGCATCGACCAGAGCACGGGCAATATGTTTCAAATCCTCAGCATCAACACCACAGGCCGAAGCCGCTTTGGCGAGTGTGGCAGGCGTGATATGCTCTTTCAAGCCAGCTGCCACTGATTGTTCTACCAGTCCCAGCTCAACTGCTGCCAGACAGATGCCATTGATAATCACTTCATCCTGTCCGGTTTTATAAACAACTTCAACCTCGGCAACATCCGCTGATTTCACCGCATAGGGATTAATTGAAAATATACGCGCCTGATTGTTATTGTACGCTTTACGTATGCGAAGATACTCGTTATGATGCTCACGGATCAAATCAGAGCCGAAGGTTACAATCACATCACTGTCATCAATATCTTTTATACTAAAAGGTTGTGAGCTGAGAATATTATAGTAACTATCTGGTGTAACGGGCAGCATCCGGTAATCGGAACGGAAATCTATGTTGTTATTATTCAAAACAGTACGGAACAACTTCGAAAATCCATAGAGAGTAGCATTGTCAAGACTCGGTGAAACAAGACCGCCAATACAAATGCGACCTTTCTTTTCCTTGATTTCCATAAACCGTTTGGCGATAACATTCAATGCTTCATCCCAGGTAGCCGGGACCTGTTTGCCTTCTTTCTTTACCAGTGGTGTCTGCAAACGCTCGGAGGAATTAGCAATTTGATAGCCATAGCGGGTGATATCTGCCAGCCAGCCATCATCAATGTCATCATGACAACGCGAGGTAACGCGATAGACATGTTTTTTATGATCTTCCTTGTAAAACAGGATATTGGTTCCCGAGCTGGAATAATTGCAGATTGACGGGGCGGTCTTTGTCAACCAGACCCGGATTTTGTACCGCCAGTCAGAGTTGGTCAATGCTCCCACCGGGCAAATCTCGACCAGGTTACCTGAAAATGGATTATCAACCTGCTCTCCGGGAGCGCTGTTTATCTCGGCAATGTTCCCCCGTTCGTAAACGCCCAAGTCATACTCGCCAAACGCTTCTTTATTCGCTCGAACACAACGATAACAAAGAATACAACGGTTTCGGTTTAAGATTATTTCCGGACCGATACGTTTATCATCAAACGTGGTTCCTTCAGTCCCCGATGTAAAACGATATTTACTGAACTCGAACCGGCTGTCATCTATTCCATGAGCAAAAGTCAAGTCCTGTAAATCACATTCCCCACCTTTATCACAGGTGGGACA
>JAJRZL010000238.1 GCA_024275255.1 Candidatus Zixiibacteriota bacterium
GAAACAATTACCCCGTTTAGTTCATAATTCGAACATCACAGAAGAGCACAGGGAATTATGGTCAGCACGGAAAATTATTCGCAGAACAATATGGCATGAACGGGTCCACACCCGGCATCTTCGGGAGCGGCTGCAGGAACTGAAATCAGTCAGGTACCAACAGTAATTTCAACCAGATAGAAAAACGACAAGTTGTATGATAACAACTTGCCGTTTCATTATTTTGTTTATTACAACAATTCTTTATGCAGCAGCTTCTTTTTTGCCAAAGAATGTTTTGGTCAGCAGGTCATAGAAAATGACAATACCACCAAGAATCATCATACCGTCCGGCAGCAGTCGGAACCACATCCAGCCGCTCATATTCTGCAACGCTTCACGGGTACGGGTATAGTAGTATCCCATTTCACTGGCAATTCGTGTCTGCTCCAGTCCGATTATCAAAGTCGGCAAAGCAAACAGTAATACACCAATGGTCAGCAGCCAGAAGCCTATCTTGCTTATTTTCTCATTCCAGACATACCCGTTGGCAAGGGCATTGGCTCTGGAAGTAAGATACAGGAAAGCAAGGGAAATATATCCGAACGCTCCCAGCAACGCTACGTGACCATGAGGCATAATCAAATAGGTCCCATGAGAATAGTAGCTGATAGTCGGAGTGTTAATGACCATCCCAAAGAACCCGGCACCAATCCAGTTGAGCACCGCAGAACCGGCTATCCACATGAAGGGCGTCCCATACTTGAAATCCCCCCCGGCAAGTCGTTGCTCACGCTGATTTTTCATCGCTTCAATAATCATCAACGCCAACGGCAACGGCTCCAGTGCTGAGAAAATACCACCAATAGCAATCCAGTATTCATCAAGCCCCTGCCACCAGTAGTGGTGACCGACTCCAAGCGTACCACCAAAGGTAATAAGCAACAGCTCAAAGAGCATAACTTTCACCGCAGTTTTATGAGAAATCAATCCTACTGAAACGGTGAAGAAAGCAATTACCCCGGCGGCAAAAAGTTCAAAGGTCAATTCCACCCAGAGATGAATCACCCACCACCGGTAGTAATCATCAAGGGTGAAATTGGGCATTATTTTATGAATGGGCATCATTCCGGCAATGTATAATGTAGCGATACCAAATGCCGACCAGATGATAGTTCCCACCAGGGGGTTATTGGTGGCTGCTTTACGAATGAGGGAAAGAATCAACAGGAACCAGAAGACCAGGCCAATCACAAGCCCGATATCCCAGAAACGACCCAAGTTGAGTAATTCGCGCCCTTCATTTCCAAACCAGAACCAAACCTCACGCATCTCCCCGGTAGCGCCCATATACAACCCGTAAATCGAGCCTAAGCCAATAACAACCAGCGCTCCCCATAACACATCTACCAGCCAGGGGAACTTATGGTCTTTATTGGCAATCCAGGGAGCTATCAACATACCACCGACCAGCCATCCAATAGCAACCCAGAGAATAGCTATTTGAGTATGAAGAGAGCGAATCACATTAAACGGTAATATCTTCTGAGAAAATAAGAAGTTACCGGTCGGGTCAGCATAAAGATGGGCAAGATACCCACCGAGGAAAAGTTGAATAAGGAAAAACCCACTTACAATTGGAATGTATTTCAGTATTTTTTTCTGTGATTTGAACAAGGATGTTATTTTAAGAGCCGGTTCCAGTTTCTCGTTTGGATCTTTTTTGAAGAGATATTCATAGGCAAGATAAATCACTACTATCGTCAGGGTCCATAACAGCAGAAACTCCCACATGGAAACAATATGACTGTTCCAGCCGGTATCCTGATCGATAAGCGGTTCATGGGGCCAGTTGTTTGACCAGGTTCTGTCAGTTTCCGGTCGCAACGATGATGCCACCAGTTGCGACCAGTCAACAAAGGCAGCAATCTTGACAGCTTCCTGCGGGGTGATAACTCCGCCGGGAAATGCCCGCTCTTTGTCGCCATTCACCAGCATATCAGTCAGGTAGGCAACATTCTTTTTGTATGCCTCTGATGACGCCTGGGTATATGTTACACCGCTCTCTTTGAGAACAGTTTCAACCTTGAAATCTTGTTTTACCCGCTCTTTAATAGCACCACGCTCCATATCGGTAAGTTCCGATGCCGGCTTGTTGTAGTATTGCATGGCATAGAAATCATACAGATATTTTGCCCGGTGATGGAGAAATTCAGTTGAGAAATCAGGTCCTATATATGCCCCCATTCCCAGCATGGTTCCCCAATCCATTAAATCAAATTCCTGGAAATATCCCTTCCCCTCAACAATATCATCATACGTGTACAGTACTTCACCGGTCGGTGACACCACTTGTTTTGGTATCGGGGGGACTTCTTTTTGTAACGTGGCGGTAAAGTAAATCAGTGCTACCACCATAATAATGGCAACGAACCAGAAGGACGCGTATAACCCCTTCCGGCTCATAAACTTACTTAGCAGCGTCTCGTGCATGTGCAATCCTCTACAATTGAATTAAAGTTACCACTTATCTAATAATGGTATTATGTAGCCATATTCCAACATAACAAGATAAAAATGTACCCAGCAGGTAGATAATTGTACCTGACTTATGTCAAGAGATTCAAAAAACATTAAAAAAAAGTATAGTTTTTTGGGGAGGTTTGAAAAAAACAGATGGTATGTGAGATATGAAGGGGGAACAGGCTTTTTTTCTTTCTTTTTCACCGGGAGGCATTGCGAATCAAAAACATAAGTTTTTTCTGCTGACGTTTCCTTGTCTCCATGGGGATTTGTTGTCCATACCGGTGAACACGGGTTGCTATTTTCTTTGCTCCGGTATCATCAGCAAGCTTCCGGTAGCATTGATATAACTGGTAGTCACATTCAATCAGGTTATAATAGTTACCCGGCTCCTTAATAAACCGCTCCCAAAGTCGTTCGTACACTTCCGCAGCTTGTTGGTAATCCCCTCGTTCAAAATATGCCTGGGCGAGCGGCCAGAGAAACGACTTCCCCTCAGGGTATGTTTCAGCCATTTCCTGGGCTAATACAATAACAGAATCGTATTGCTTACTGTCCAGCCATATCCAAATCAACGCCGAACGAGCGGCATGGCGTGAAATCAATGATTTTTCCGATGCCAACCGGAGTTCCCGGATACCCTGCTCTTTTTCGTTTTTTATAATATGAAGCCACCGGAGAAACCCGGCTTTAGCGGACTTCCAATAATGATACAACCCTAAACCAAAATATAAATCATACAAGCTGCTATCCGTTTCCAGACCTCGCTGATAGTCTCCGGCAGCTGCTCTCGCCTGGGTGATTGCTTTCATTTTGGAGCCAAACCGAGCTTCCCATAAAGAACGATATAGCTTTGCGTGACCACTGCATAAATACATCCAGGCATGTACTCGGGGAGAGCAATCAAGACAGGAATCAATTGTCCGGGTAACCAGTGACAACACCGTATCAATATCGTGCTTAAAAATGTCGGCTGCAGTATTGTCCTCTGAGTCAAAAATTGACATTAATACCGTAATGGCGCCAAAAAGGTATCCCGAAGGATTGTCAGAATACAAATTTACAAGACTATCTGATAATTTCAGGGCATTGGAGAAATTGTCATTATACAGGTTCTCCTGAACCTCCTGTAGTATTGCTATTGTCTGCGAATCGGGGAAATCAGCAGCGGTAATATGCTGAGAAAAAAAGATTGTCAAGAACAGGGAAATAATGAATATCATATTCTTTCGGGAATAATTCTTTTTCTTACCTGTTCCCAAACTACGCATCCTTGCTCGATGGTGTCATTTTGTTATCAATCGGTTTTATCATTTGTAAAGTCAGGAATTAAAAATGTTGGGGCAACAGTATTTTTTGAAAACAGTCAGGTGATGGCTGAGGCATCACTGTTTTTTTATCAGGAATTTTTCAGGACTACAGGAGGTCTGACCATATACAAGTGTTGCCCTTCGTTTGTGAAGTTAGCGAATCAAGTGATGTTGATATTGAAAAATGTCAGGACCACAAAGGTCCTGATCTACGCCTTGGTCACTTCGCTCAGGGCAACTTGAAAGTTGTTGTCATTCAACAAGTCATGCTGAGTCCGCCCAGGCGGAAAGCATGACACCCGCAGAATAACTTTTTCAACAAGCCCGAAGGCAGGGGTCCAGAAATTAATTATGTGAGAGAATGCTTGATTCCCGTTTTTGTGAGTGTTGAAAAATAGGGTTTATTATAGTCATGGTTTCTGTCTGGACAGACTTACCATGACAAAATGAATGAGAATATGTTTCAGGTTATCCTGAGTCCCCTCAGGAGGGAAGGGTGGTTAAAAGGAAATATCGGGGTTTATCAACATTTCCCTGACAGAGTGCTTATTGCCCCTACATATTTAACGTATTATTCAGACATACGACAGGTTGTTGGAATCCACATAAAAAAACCCCTTGTCGCACATGGTTAATCCCTCTACCATGATAATGAAAGCCACAAGGGGTTTGTTCAGGATGTCTTACATAGTTTGGGTGTTGATAAAACTCATTGAGTATATCACAATGAGGTCTGTATTTTTATACCACCCACTTACTCAGATCATCCAGATACGTTGTTATGCTTACAACATTCATCCGGTAAAAAGAAGTATAATTCTTCCCCTCACCAAACTTACGACCAATTCACCTCCTTGAATGAATTGAGCCTTGCAAAGTTTCTTGAAATCACGAAACGTGATTTATAATACGTTAACCAACTGATATAACCAAAAAATCATGGTTACATCATTTTAGCTTAAATCGGTTCCGATGGTGGCCACGGGACACCATACAACGGTTTAATTCCGCAATAGGTACGACAATCCATTGCGGTTCCGGATTTCATTTCGTTTGGGTCGACCAGATAGATCATAGACTCACCTCCCTCCATGATCGTTGTGATTTATATATATGTTACCTCAACAAAATAAGCAGGTTCCAGACTTTTCTGTCCCAGGCTTACTTTGTTTTTTTCACATTATTTCCTCAGGTTAGACTGGAAATTTAGCCTGCTATTTTCCGGTTATTAAAAATCTTTGGTAAATATGATAAACCCACAGGTACAAGACTCCCTCTATAACCATAGTATTAAGAATAATTTGGTTATGTCTTCATTTACCTGGCAAATTATAGATACGATAGATGGGCTCTCTTGTCAATAAAAAAGCGGGATATAAGATATTCTGCGAAATGATAAATCGGGATGGTTGGTTTGTTGTTAAAAAACAGTGCCCCGTTGAAAAGAACGAAATTCCGGTTTCCGTAAGTCGGAAGGGCTTGGTTTTATGGGGGTTTTCATATGTTTGGGGATGGATGCACATTCAGGCAATGCCACTCGAGCACGATTATCAATGGTTTTTACAAAGCCAACTGAAATCGTATATAACTTGCTATACTCCAACAATAATTGTTTGCGGTCTTCATGCTCCAGAATATGTCCCGATTTTCCCGTAAAGGAAAATACAAACTCAGGATTTGAGGAAAGAATCTGTACCGAAGTTATATCAAGGTGCTGTAACCGGGTTTTAACAAACTCCAGAAGAGAGAAAAACGCCCCAAATTCAAGAGCAATCGGGTCACCCTCAGCGCGAGCGCGAAAAAGAATACCATACGCAGGGATGGCAAAGGCAATCATACCGGTTGAAAATCCCAGCTTTTCGAGGAATGAATCAATACCGTTGTTATGTATCACAGTAATATGACAAACAAGCGGGGAATTCTTTTTTTCCATGTCATGGTACAGAGCAAAGGTAATGCCGAATGTTAACCGTCCTGTCTGTTGTCTCTATCCTCTTGATATATAACTGATTGCGGTAGGATAGGTAACTTATAGAGAGGTGGAATATGTTGTCACAGGGGAAAAAGATGAAAAGAAAATCACTCTATGAGTCAAGAGAGTTCATCAACTCTTCTTTTAATGTGTCTCCGGCTTCGATATACTTACCGGTGGCTGTTGCAAATATATTACCGGATTCATCGGCAACCTGTCCTTCAGTGAAAAAAACTCGTCCTTTTTGGCGGGTAATAGTGCCGGTAATAACCAGTTTATCGCCAATCCGTACCGGACGCACAAACCGCACGGTCATTTCAACTGTTACAGCATATTTTGTTTGTGCCAGGATAGCTTTAATCATGACTTCATCGAGAAGAGTCGAGAGAATACCGCCATGATAAATGCCATGATATCCTTCAAAAGTTTCGTCAGCGGTCAATCGGGTAACTGCCTGTTGCCCATCATAATAGAACCGAGCTTTTAACCCGCAGGGATTTTTATCACCGCAGACAAAACAACCGGAATATTTTTGGACCTCCTCCATAGTTGTTAGTTACAACCGAAACGCCCTTTTGTCAATACTCTTTAACAGCACAAAAAAGCCCGACACGATGTCGGGCTTTCTTGAACAGGTATATGTTAAAACTCAGCTTCCCGGAGTAGTGCATTCCTGGGCATTGTAATTCCAGAACACATCACCGGAAGTCAGGGTAGATTGTGCCAAGCCTTCGTTAAAGGTCAGGGTCAGGTTCCAGCTTGTGGTATCGGGCGTAGCCGTTCCCTGCTGATAGACCATCGTTATTGTAGCGGTCATGGTACCGGAAGCAGGGCAGTATTGCATCCAGCCTGAGCCGGTCTTGTCAATTGCTACATTGCTCAAGTTCGCTTCAATAGTAATGGTCCGCCAGGTCGGCTCAGTACCGGAGACATCTTTACTCACACTGACTTGTGTTTTGGTGCCGGAAATAAGTGCCTGGATAGTATTCAGGTTTCCAAACGTGAAGGAACCATCACTGCGATAGGAATGATAGCTGACGGTGGTATCCACCGGGGTAAAATTTTTCAGCTGCTTGAATACCAACTGGTCAATATCCGTAGAGTTCTGCTGGGGAGTGTTACTTTTCAGGAATTGGATGGAATCCTGCAGGTAACCGGTATAATCACTGGAATGGAATCCGAGGTACACAACGTGCCAGCCATTGACATATTCGGCGCTGGCGCTATCGGTGACAAAATCCGAACCGGATGGAGAGTACTGAACCGGGTCAACTATCGTATCGGTTGCCAGGCTTGACATAGAACCGAGCCCGTCTTCAAACCACGCAATAGTTGAATCAACAAACTCATTTAACTCATTATGGACAGCGATAAAATCAGGGTCATTGATATTTCCCTGAGTACCTGTTGTAGAGTCATCATCACTCGAGCAACCAAGGAATACCAAACCAAAACAGGCAACAATGGCTATCCCCAGGAGTAATGTTAACATAGCGGAACGCATCGGGCGTCTCCTTTCTTTGTCCAACAGCCACTCGCAGGGATAGCCAAATCATCAGGCGTATTGTAACAGAAAGACCATAATCGCCTTCTGAATGTGCAACCTGTTTTCTGCCTGGTCGAAAACAACCGATTGCGGTCCGTCTATCACCTCATCGGTGATTTCCCTCCCGCGTTCCGCAGGCAAACAGTGCAGCACAATAGCCTTGGGATCAGCGTAACCCAACAATTGGCTATTGAGTTGATATTTCTTTAACTTACTTGTTTTCTCCTCAACTAGATGTTTCTGGCCCATGGAGGCCCACACATCTGTATAGACTACATCGGCATCCTGTACCGCTTCTTTAGGGTCTTCCGTGAGGAGAATACGGCTGGCTGGATTCGCCTGTGCCCGCTTGAGTAATTGTTCATCCGGTATACAATCTGCCGCCGTGCCGATTCGAAAATCAATAGGAATTAACGAAGCCAGGTTCAACCAGCTATTGGTGATATTGTTGCCATCGCCGACATACGCAATTTTGTACCGCTCTTTTGGACCGAGATGCTCCATAATAGTAAAATAGTCACCCAGTATCTGACAGGGATGTACCAGGTCTGTTAAGCCGTTTATCACCGGAACATCAGCATACCTGGCTAATTCTTCGACATCGCTTTGTTTGAATGTTCGAATCATTATCAAACCGACATATCGTGAGAGGACACGGGCGGCGTCGGCGATTGTCTCTCGTTCTCCAAGTTTTATCTCTTTTCCGGTCACATAAATCGGATTTCCCCCTAATTCAGAAATACCTACCTCGAAAGAAATACGAGTGCGTAACGATTCTTTGGTGAAAATACACGCTGCAGATTTGCCTTCAAGTGGTCTGGGAGCTATTTCACCCTTCTTCATTTTTCCACATAGGGAAAAAATTTCCTGTACTTCATCTGTGGTAAAGTCCGTTATCTGACACAAAGAACGCGGCATAATTCCTCCTGTTTATCATCACTATACTGTTTTTTCCAACAAATCTCGCTGAATAAAGACCCTCTAATGATTTAAGTCAAGTATTCTACGAAAAGATGTCATAGAGTAATAAAGTACTTTTTTTAGTTGATTATAAGTTTGCTTTTTTATTATGTTCCGCAGCTTAAACTTGAAAAAGTGAGAGTATCGTCGGTAGTGAAGAAGGAACAAGGAATAAAGAACTAAAAGGTAACACAACAAACAACCCTACAACAAACAACGGAGGAAAAGAAATGAAGGGATTGTTAAAAGTGCTTCTCGTTGCTATGTTAGTATTAGCAATGTCAATTCCGGCTCTCGCCGTCACGAAGGTTACGGTAAACGGGCAGGTGCGGTTCCGTCAGATGTTCGATGATCGTGATAGAATGTTTGACACCACCGCTGCAATGGACCAGTATGGTGAGCTGCGGACACGTGTCGGTATCCGTGCTGATGTCAACGAAAATGCTTTTGCTTTTGTTCAGTTCCAGGATAGCCGTGTTACGGGTTACCCTGCTTCAGGAGACCTTAGCAGCAGAATGAATGTGGATCTCCACCAGGGGTATATCCAGGTAAATAACATTTTCAATAACGGTTGGGGATTCAAAGCCGGTCGTTTTGAGTTCAATGCCGGCAACCAGCGTGTCTTTGGTGCTGTTGGCTGGGATAATGTCGGTCGTTCCTGGGAAGGTTGCCAGGGATGGTGGGACCAGCCTGATTTTGTTATTACCGGTATGTGGCTCAAGTCTGTTGAAAACAGAAAATATACCTATAACCAGGATTATGATATTTTTGGTCTTTATAGTACCATCAAAAAGATTAACCTCGATCTTTTTGCTTTCTGGGAGCACAATGCCGATACCAGTGGTCTGACAACCGGTGTAAACAAACTGGATCGCTACGACCTTGGTATGTATTATCATCGGGTATATAAGGAATGGGATTTCACCATGAATGGTGTATATCAGCTTGGTAAAATGCCATCTACCTTTCCCATGGATACCACTGAAATGGATATCGCAGCCTTCCTGTTTACTTTTGAAGCAGGATATACATTCCCCGGCTCAAAAAATGCCCGCATTGCTGCTGGTATTGATTATGCCTCCGGTGATGATGGCAAGGATTCCACCAAGTTCAAAGCCTATAACAACATGTATTACACTGGTCATAAGTTCCGCGGCTACATGGACTTTTTCCTTGGCTCCAATATGGCTGGTTTGATGGATATTATCCTTCGCGGCTCTTTTGATCCGGCACCAGGTTGGACCTTGAAAGGCGATTTCCACTACTTTTCTACCGCACAGGATTATTACGGAAGCGTGTCCAACAGTATGACAAAGGATGTTGGAATGGAAATTGACTTAACTCTTTCCACCACCAGGATATCCGGCATCAAGTTGGTTGGTGGAGCTTCCTTATTCCTGCCGCAGGATGATTTTGCTGAAATGAAAGATGCCGATCCGGGCTTCTGGGGCTACACCATGGCTATAATGGACTTCTAAGAATAATTGTAATATCAATGCTACGGCTGCCTTCTTTACAGGGTAGCCGTAGCTATACATATGATAAAGTCTTTTTTGTGGGCTTTTTTGTATTGTGATTTTTTTCTCATGTTGACTTAAGTCAATTCCATAAAAGATAAAATAGGTATAACTTGTATTAGTTTACAATAATATCAACTGATAGAATGAAACCATGGGAAGTTTTTTAGTACAACCTAGATAAGGAAGTTTTGAGGAGGAGAAACCAATGAAACGTACCTTTACCGTCGTCGTACTGGCAGGAGTGTTGATTTTTGCTTTTGCAGCAATGGTCAATGCTACCCGTTCGGTTCCGACTTCACTTTCAAAGGAATCGGCATCATGTGTCGGATGCCATGAAGCCGAAATGCCCGGTCTGGTCAAGGAATGGCGTTACAGCAGTCACTATGCCGCTGATGTCGGCTGTTATGAGTGTCATGCTGCTAAGCCGGGTGATCCTGATGGGTTTGAACATGAAGGCTACAATATCGCTATTATTGTTTCACCCAAGGACTGTTCAAAGTGTCATGTTAACGAGTACAATGAGTTTGAAAAATCGCATCATGCCGATGCCGGGAAAATTCTCGGTTCTCTTGATAATGTGCTCGGTGAAGTAGTGGAAGGTCCTTGGGCTGCAGTAAGTGGTTGCAAACAGTGCCACGGCTCAGTTGTCAAGGTAAACAAGGACGGCAGTCTTGATCCTGCCACTTGGCCCAACACCGGTATGGGACGTTTGAACCCGGATGGCTCAAAAGGTTCCTGTGCTGCTTGTCATAGCCGTCACTCATTTGATGCATCTCTGGCTCGCCAGCCGGAGAACTGTGGGAAGTGCCATCTTGGTCCTGATCATCCGCAAAAAGAAATCTACGAAGAATCCAAACATGGTATTGCCTATTACGCCAATATCGACCGGATGAACTTAAACAGCGCCTCATGGATTGTCGGTATTGATTATTCCGCCGCTCCGACCTGTGCCACCTGCCACATGTCTGCGACAAGTGATTTACCGATTACCCATGATATTGGTGACCGAATCAGTTGGACCCTTCGTCCCCCGATTTCCCAAAAAGTCGATGCCAAGGCAAAGAAAATGGGTAAACAGGTAAAGCCGTGGGAAGAGCGTCGGGCGGATATGCAGAATGTTTGCAGTAATTGCCATACCTCCAGTTATGTGAATAATTTTTATGTTCAGTACGATAACGCTATTGAACTTTATAATGAAAAATTTGCTAAACCGGCAACAAAGATATTCAAGAAGGTGCGTAGCAGCGGTCTGATTACCAATGATATTAATTTTGATGATGAACTTGAATGGACCTATTTCTACCTTTGGCATCACGAGGGTCGTCGGGCTCGTATGGGTGTTGCGATGTTTGCTCCCGATTATACCCAGTGGCACGGTTTCTTTGAAATTGCCGAAAATTTCTATCAGAAATTCCTGCCACAAGTAGAGGAAATCATCGATCATGCCAAGGCTGAAGGTGGCGATAAGGCAAAGGCAGCTAAAGAAGTTGAAAAGTTGATTGCTGAAGTCCTCGATATGGATTCTCACAAGTGGTTCACCGGCAATGAACCACCGGAAATTAAGAAAGCCCGTCAAAAAGCGCTGGAAGAATTCAAGAAACGGTATGTCCAGTAATGCTTCTGGGATTTCGATATTGTAAATCAAGAAAGGCTGCTCGTTGTGAGCAGCCTTTCTTTACAATATTGCCGGTTTAATAATTCAACATTACTGCTTGCAACACGGAACAGTTCAGGTAATATTACGTATCTATAAACAAGATGTCCTGATTTGACGAATAGAGAAGTATGAGCAATAAAAAAACAACATTCGGTATTGTACTGGTTATCATTGGGCTGTTACTCCTGTTACGTTCTCTTGATATTATCTATTTTACCTTTGGCTCTCTTACAAGAAATCTGATGCCGGTGGCATTAATTGTGCTGGGGGTGTGGTTGATTATGAGGAAAAGAAAACAGGAAGAACAAATACGCGCCACCTATCGGGCTGAGAGTAAAGCTCAATTTGGCTCGTCAGCACAACAAACCACCTATACATCTTCAACAGCTCACCACCACAAAGATACCGCATTCACCCATTCACCCCGCCCCGATGAGTTTGTCTCACCTGATGCTACTTTTACTTCACAATCATATTCGTACCATCAACAGTGGAATGATAAGATACGTTTCAGCAAAGGGTTCGGCGATCTTTCCATCAACTGCAACAATATGAATTTACATAATGTTGAGATCTCTATCGGGTTTGGGGATGTTGAAATAAACCTGCACGGGGGAAAATTATCCGAGGGGTTGAACCGTCTTATTATCTCTGGCTTTTTGGGGGATATTCGTATACTGGTCCCGAAAGAGATGGAGGTTTTTGTACATGCTTCCAATTTCCTCGGTGATTTGGTGATATTGGACCGTCGTTCTGATGGTTTCGGAAACAACCTCGATGTCCAGACAGTAAACTACAACGAAGCATCGAATAAACTCTATATCGCCGCCAATTGTTTTCTTGGTGATATCAAAGTAATAGTTGTATAGACCAATTATTAAAGCCGCTGACAGATACAATAATCACCCATAGTCCTTTTCTGTTATTCACCTTTCATCCAGGTTGTAAGTCAGCTAAGACAGGAAAAACAGTCGAAAATTGTGTTGCCCCGTTCTCGCTTCTGAATATTTCAGGTATGTGTCGGGACTACAAGGGTGCTGGCTTACTTTTCAGGCATATATTAGAAAGCAATGGTAGTGAAAACAGCCAAAGGCTGTGTCAACCCTGCGAAGGGGTTTGTTGAAAAACCCCAATATATTTTTCAAGCACCCTTTCCGCCCAGGCGGACTCAGGGTGACTTGAAAGTTATTGTCATTCAAAAAGTCATGCTGAGCGGAGTCGAAGCATGACAGCCACAAAATAACTTTTTCAACACTCCCGAAAGCAGGGGGCCAACCCCTCCTAAGATAGATGACTA
>JAJRZL010000239.1 GCA_024275255.1 Candidatus Zixiibacteriota bacterium
AGCATTGCAACAGGAAATAACCCGCTTGGCAAATGAAGAAGCCGGGGCGAACCTGCGCCATTCTTATTTTGCTTACATGGGACATGCCATAGCTCCCCTGTTTCAACCGCTTGGCTGGGACTGGAAAATTACCATGGCAACGTTATCGGCTTTCCCGGCGCGGGAAGTTATCATTGCCACGTTGGGGACAATTTATAATCTCGGTTCCGGGTTGAGTGCTGAGTCCAGTACGCTGATCAGTAAAATGCGGGAGGCGAGATGGGAAGAGGGTCCGCGAAAAGGCAAGCATGTGTTTTCTCCGGCTGTTGCGTTATCGGTGATGATTTTCTTTGCGCTTTCGGCACAATGCGGCGCAACACTTGTTACAATAAAAAAGGAGACCGGCTCGTGGTGGTATTCAGTAGGAACATTTGTATATATGACAACTTTGGCATATTTCATGGCGGGTGCCGCCTACCAGATATTTAGCCGGGTGTGGTATTGATATGGTAGAGATGATGTGGCAATATGTTGCCGTTATCGTTTTGCTGGCTTTATCAGTGGTGTATCTTATCTATCGTTTCCTCACACGACGGAAAAAACCGAAATGTGATTCCTGCCCACTTTATAAAAGTATTGAACATCCAACAAGTAATACCACTAATATTGAAAATTCTGTTTCGCCGGAAAATCACAAGACCACAAAAATCTAACCAATCCAGTCGTTGACGGCTTCTGTTGTTGTGCCCTATATTCAATTATGACAAGCAGTGATGTGACAGGGAATACGGATGTTTGAAACCGCACCGATAATATTAGGACAGTATCGACCGGTTGATTCCTTCCTGCACAATCTCGATGCCCGGGCAAAGATGTTTCCTATTACGGTGGTGCTGGTGCTGGCGCTGCTGACTAAATCATTCCTGTTTTACGGCGTTATCCTTGTTACGTTGATTCTTGCTTTACTCTGGTCCGGGGTAACGCCTCAGCGATTGCTACTGAATTTCAAACCGATATTATTGTTAGTGCTTGTTACGTCAGGCTACCATCTTCTTTTTTCCGGGACGGGTACAGAGATCTTGGTCAGTATAAAAGGGATTCATGTGACAACTGGTGGGCTTCGCATGGCAGCTTTTTTTTCACTGCGTCTTGTTCTGTTTGTTTCGGTAGCGTTTCTGGTGACTCTGACCAGTGCGCCATCGGAGTTGGCGGATGCGTTTATGAAGATATTATCACCTTTGAGTAAAATCAGGATTCCAATACAGGATTTATCGCTTATTCTTTTTATGGCAATACGTTTTATTCCGGTACTGTATGAGGAGTTTGTCACGATTAAACATGCCCAGATAATCCGTGGGGTTCGTTTTTCCGGTTCGGTGCTCAATAGGCTGAAAAAAACAATCTCTATTATTATTCCTGTCTTTGTGGCGGCATTGCAGCGGGCGGATGAGTTGGCGTTGGCTATGGAAGCGCGAGGATATAGTGGTTCGGTTAATCGAACAAGTTACTCGCATTTACATATTGGCATACGGGAATGGCTCTTCATGGGAGTAAGTACCGGTTTGATAATCCTGTTGTTTGTGATAACCCGATGAGTACAACAGAGAGAAATATCAAACTCCTGATTGAATATAAAGGCACTTCATTTGCCGGGTGGCAAATACAGGCTGAGCAAAAGACAATACAGGGAGAAATTACCAAAGCAATATTTAACACTACCGGATGTACTGTCAGTCTGACTGCTGCCGGGCGGACCGATGCCGGGGTTCATGCGTTGGGGCAGGTGGCAAATTTCAAGATTACTCATAACCTGGAGCCACATCGATACAAAGATGCACTGAATTATTATCTCGATGATGATATCCGTATCAAAGAGTCAGTGGAAGTTCCTCTTGATTTTCATGCCCGTCGTGATGCCCGGTACAAGCGATACCGATACCTGCTGAGTCCCGAACGTTCTGCTTTGTATCGTCAGCTTCGCTGGGAATATGAGCATACTCTCGATCTGAAATTACTGAAACAAGCAGCGGGTATAATTATCGGGGAGCATGATTTCGCCCCTTTTTGCGTGGTGGCTTCCCGCAAGGAAAATAATCACTGCCATATTTACTCGGCAAAATGGATGCAAATCGGTCCACTGTATGTTTTTGAAATACGGGGGAACCGCTTTTTGCACAGTATGGTACGCTCTCTGGTGGGAGCAATGGTGCATATCGCCACAATACCTCGTCCACATCACCCGGAGAACTTGACATTGGAACAGTTTGCGGATATTATACACGCTCCGACACAACAACGGGTAGTGTTCACTGCACCGGCACAAGGATTGTATCTTGTATCGGTTACGTACTGAGAAGGGATTGATGAATGAAGTTTTTTATTGATACGGCAAATATCGAGCAGATAAAAAGTGCCGCCGAGATGGGAGTACTCGATGGCGTAACCACCAATCCGTCACTGGCGGCAAAAGAGACCGCTCCATACCGGGAGCTTCTGGAAGAAATCTGCCGGATAGTCCCCGGACCGGTTTCCGCAGAGGTGCTGGCAACCGATTATGACGGGATGATGAAAGAAGCCGGAGAATTAGCTAAGATAGCTGATAATATCGTTATCAAAATCCCCACTATTCTTGAAGGATTGAAAGCTATCAAAAGCCTGAGCAGTGACGGTATCAAAACAAATGCCACGCTGGTATTTCAGCCGTCGCAGGCGTTGCTGGTGGCAAAAGCCGGAGCGACATTTGTCTCACCGTTTATTGGCAGACTTGATGATATCTCCCAAAGCGGGATGGAGCTCATCGAACAGATAGTCACTATATATAATAACTATACTTTTGCGACCGAAGTGCTGGTGGCATCGGTGCGTCATCCCATGCATGTTGTAGAAGCGGCGCTCATTGGAGCGGATGTTATCACGATGCCTTACAATGTGATTGCAAAACTGATTAAACATCCGTTAACTGATATAGGTCTGGAAAAATTCATTTCCGATTACAAGAAAGCAAAACAGAACGCATGATAGAACGGTACACATTACCTGAGATGGGGGCGCTCTGGACTGATGATGCCAAGTATCGTACCTGGCTCGAGGTGGAGGTTGAAGCTGCGAGGGCGATGGCAAAGCTGAAAATAATCCCTGTAAAAGCTGCCCGGGGAATTGCCAAACGAGCTGATTTCAATGTGAAGCGAATAAATGAAATCGAGGCGGAAGTCAATCATGATGTGGTTGCTTTTTTAACCTCGGTTGCTGAGTATGTCGGGGAAGATGCAAAATATCTCCATTACGGAATGACATCTTCAGATGTGCTTGATACGGCATTATCGTTGAACCTCAAGCGGGCAGCAGCAATTATCAATAAGAAAATAACCGTTGCGCTCCGAGAGATTAAAAAACTGGCGAAAAAATACCAGATGACCCCCTGTATGGGTAGGACCCATGGCGTGTTGGCGGAACCGACGACTGTGGGGCTTAAATTCGCTCTCTGGTACACGGAGTTACAACGGGCGCAGGAACGATTTCAGCAGGCAGCAAAAGGGATTGAAGTGGGGAAAATATCAGGTGCGGTGGGTAACTATGCAAATCTTGACCCTCGTGTTGAGGCGGCTGTTTGTAAACGTCTGGGGTTGACACCCGCAAAAGTTTCCACGCAAGTTATTCAGCGTGACCGTCATGCCTTTTATATTACATCATTGGCAATAATGGCATCTTCGTTAGAAAAGTTTGCTACAGAAATCCGCAACCTGCATAGAACAGAAATCGGTGAAATAACGGAAGGGTTCGGCAAGAAGCAAAAAGGCTCCTCGGCAATGCCGCATAAGAAAAACCCGATAACCGCTGAACGTATCACCGGGATAGCTCGCCTGCTGCGGGGGTATGCCGTCTCAGCAATGGAAAACATCCCTCTCTGGCATGAACGAGATATTGCGCACTCATCGGTAGAGCGGATTATACTTCCCGACGCCAACATTATCGCTGATTATGGTTTGCAGAAGTTTATCGATTTGCTGAAAGGGCTGGTTATTCACGAGAAACGGATGTTGGAAAATATCTTTTTCCGGGGAGGAGTAGTATTTTCCCAGCGGTTACTGTTGAAGTTAACCGGTCCGGTCGGTTCCCGTGAAAAAGCATATCGAATGGTGCAACGAAATGCCCTGGCAGCGGTAGAAGGAAAAGGACTGTTTAATGAGCTGGTACGTCACGATAAGGAAATCCACCAGTATCTTTCCGACAGTGAAATAGACAGTTGTTTTGATTTGACATACTATACGAAAAATGTTAACAGAATATTTAAGCGGGTGTTTGGATGATGATTGCTCGAGATGGCTGGTCGATGATAGCTATCAGCCTTGTCATGACCCTGCTTTTCCTGTTTGGTGCTCTGAAATGGGATAAACTGTGGTTGATGATTTTAGCTGCTCTCTGGGCAGCTTTGACTGTCTTTGTTATTTTCTTCTTTCGTGACCCCGAAAGAACAGCGAATATCAGCCCGGGAGAGCTTCTTTCTCCGGCGGATGGGACTATCATTGCTATTAAACCGGTAGAATTCAATGAACACCTGAACGGTCCCGCCACCCGTGTTTCTATTTTCCTTTCAGTATTTAACGTACATGTGAACCGGATACCTACCGATGGGACCATTGATTATGTCAAATATAATCGTGGGAAATTTTTAGCCGCTTTTAACGAAAAGGCTTCACTGGAAAACGAGCAGACCGAAATCGGTATGACCACGACCGATGGGCACCGTCTTGTTTTCAAGCAAATAGCGGGTCTCATCGCCCGTCGCATTGTCTGTCGTCTTGAAAAAGGGGATGAGGTTCACGGGGGAGAGCGGTTTGGATTAATTCGTTTTGGCTCACGTGTTGATGTTATCGTACCTGCTGAAACTGATATCCGGGTGGCAATTGGTGACCATGTCAAAGGTGGTGAAACAATTCTTGCTAAGTTAATGGCGGTTTCGGAAAAAATATCGAATAAGAATACTACCGGACAGAATAATGTCGAACTATAGAGGTATATTCCCGGGTACGTTTACCATGGGCAATGTTGTCTGTGGTTTTCTGGCTATTCTGTCAGCTTTTGAAGGGAATATAACTACTGCTTGCTGGTTTATTATTCTGGCGGGGTTTCTTGATGCTCTTGACGGCAAAATTGCGCGATTGAGTGGCGGGGTTTCCCAGTTTGGTATCGAACTGGATTCTCTGGCGGATTTTCTCTCTTTTGGAGTGGCGCCGGCATTTTTGGTCTATTCTGTTAAGCTAAACAGTTTGGGGAAATGGGGCTGGGTGATACCCATTGTTTATATTATGGCTGCTGCATATCGTCTTGCACGGTTTAATTTACTGGCAGATAGCGAGGAGAAGAAAGATTTCCTCGGTTTGCCGGTTCCGGCAGCAGCGCTTACTCTGGTTGCTTTTATTATTTTCGGTTATGAAATATGGGGGGGACTGCGATACGGGGAAGTGCTTGTTTCCATGATTATCTTGTTTGCATTTTTGATGATTTCCCAGGTTCGCTATGATTCTCTTCCCGATAAATTTGATTCGTCTGCTAACCGTATAAAACTCATAGCAATACTTATCGCCGGACTTTTGGTCGTTTTGCAACCCAGACTCTTGTTGTTTCCCGTACTGGCAGCATATATATTGTTTGGTATGATACGTGAAATCTACCGTCTGTTGTATCGTGGGGTTGGCAAAGTTGCTAATCGCCCGCATATCAGGCGGAGGACAAAAAGGAACAACAGGTATGACGAACCATAAAACCGCTGTTGTCTATGTTCGTTTGAAAGATGGTGTCCTTGACCCGCAGGGAGTAACCATTCATAAGGCATTGACTCAGATGGGCTATGATGATTTTACCTCAGTTCGGACTGGTCGTTTCTTTGAACTGGAAATTAAAGCCGACAGTGAGGATATAGACAGGAAAATTGACGAAGTCTGCTCCAAGCTGCTGGCAAATCCTGTCATCGAAACATATACCGTGGAGAAACGTTGATGAAAGTCGGTGTTGTTACGTTTCCCGGCTCTAACTGTGATTATGATGCCTATGCTGCTATTAAGCATGTATTAGGTGAAGAGGTAGAGTTTCTCTGGCATAAATCGGCAGATTTGCTGGGAAGTGATATCGTCATTTTACCGGGTGGGTTTTCCTATGGCGATTATCTTCGCAGTGGCGCCATTGCCAAGTTTTCTCCCATTATGGAAAAGGTCATTGCGTTTGCAGAAAACGGCGGGTTGGTTATGGGAATCTGTAATGGTTTTCAAATACTGACAGAATCCGGTTTGTTGCCGGGGGCGCTCATGCGCAATACCCATCTCCGTTTTAGCTGCAAATATGTGTATGTACGAGTAGAAAATAATACAACAGCTTTTACGCGTCACCTGAAACAGGGTGAAGTGTTGAAAATCCCGATTGCTCATAACGAGGGTAACTACTATCATTTTGCCGATGAGATAAAAAAACTGGAAGCTCATGGGCAGGTTGTGTTCAGGTATTGTACGCGTGATGGAGAAATTACACCGGAAGCCAACCCGAATGGCTCTATCAATAACATCGCCGGGATATGCAACCGGGAAGGGAATATCCTGGGAATGATGCCGCACCCGGAACGGGCGGTTGAACATATTCTTGGCTCCGCAGATGGATTGCGGTTGTTTGAATCCCTGAGAGCAGTGCTGGCTTCATCAGGTGTATCGGTGGAAGCACAATGAAAAAGCGTGAAGTAACATTTATTTTGGTGGCGCTTATCCTCGGAGCGGTCATTGGCGGGCTGATTGGGGATATAATCGGGACCTTTTTACCGCCCGGAGCCGCAAAAACGGTTTTTACCAAATCAATTGAAATTGGATTTGATACGATTCATGTTGATTTCTACGCCATTTCGTTTATAATTGGGTTGACGCTGAGGATTAACTTTATGTCGATACTGGTGTTAATCCTGGTGATAATATATTTTCGATGGTGGTACTTATAAGACTGCGCATAGAGCAGGAGGTATGATATGTTTGGTCTGGGACCAATGGAATTGTTGTTAATCTTTCTGGCAATCCTGCTGCTGTTTGGGGCAAAACGGCTACCCGAAATAGCGCAAGGCCTGGGTAGAGGGATTAAGGAATTTCGTAAATCCGTGAAAGATACGACAGAAGAGATTAAAGGGTCACTTGATACCGAACCGCCAAAGCCTGACAACACACAACCACAGGATAAGAATACCAACAGCAACCGGAAAGATTGATGGTTTTGTGTGGATACGCTGTTGTGGAAAGAAAAAAATCTGTACTTCGATGATTAATCAATAGGCAGGTATGGGAGCGCAATTTACTAAAAACGATGCTGAGAAAATAGCCGCTGTTATCGGTGCTCAGCAGATGATTTTTGAAACAGATCATTATCGTTTCAAGGTAGATAATACCGAAGAAAAACGAACGTTGGTTATGGAAGTGTACCCGGAAACATCGTTGGGAAAGACCCGGGGAATGCTGGTTGTTATCTATACAGGAAACTCCCACCTGCAACTGCACAATTGTACCGGTTATGTTGTCTCTGAGGAATTGGGGGAAGTCACTTTTGTTTCGGAATCCGAGGAGAAACTCAGCGGATTGGTGGTCGAACGGGGAGCCTCGTGCTCACAGTATGCCGCTATCAACCGGGAATTGATTTCGTCGGATTTTACTCAGCTTGGGGTTGAGGTGATGCTGTCGGGGGTGGCGCTTTCTCTTGCCGAGGAAGTATTATCGAATAAAGAAGGTGAAAAAGAGTAGCCCCACTACTTCCTGAATCGGGGGCATACCTTTTAAGCAGTCAAATTACAGCTATCATAATTACTTGCTTAACTTGATGCAAATGACTCGACAAAGTCAGCCATGTCGGCAGCTATTTCGGATGCCCGCTGGTATCGTTGTGCCGGATCTTTCTGTAATGCTTTCCCTATAATGTGGTCAAACAGAAGTGGTATTTGGGGGTTTATCGAAGAGGGCTTTTCCGGTTCGTTATTGATAATGGCATAAATCAGAGAAGTGATATTTTCACCTTTGAACGGACGTTTTCCTAAGAGCATCTCATACATGACTACCCCTAAAGAGAACAAATCAGCCCGATGATCGCTTTTGCGTCCCTTGAGTTGTTCGGGTGAGATGTAGTTTGGAGTTCCCATGGCTATGCCTGTTTTGGTCATGGAATTGGAATCAATACGGGCAATACCGTAATCCATGACCTTCACTCGATAATCTTTCAGCACCATGATGTTTGCCGGTTTGATGTCACGGTGAACAATTCCCTGTTCGTGTGCATACTGAAGAGCATTGCAGATTTGAACGATAATCTGGGCAATAATTCGGTAATTGAACTTTACCTTTTTCTTTATCATGTCTTCGAGAGTCTGCCCTTCAAGATATTCCATCGCGATATACTGCAAGTGTCCTTCAGAACCGACATCATAAATGGTGACAATATTGGGATGAGACAATTTCCCTGCCGCCTGTGCTTCACGGAACAGCCGTTCTTTTAATTCTTCAAACTCTTCAGGGTCGTTGACAAAATCCAACCGGATAGTTTTCAGGGCAACCGGCCTGTTGATAGCCGGGTCAATACCTTTATATACCATTCCCATCGCACCTTTACCGAGCGGACCGGTAACCTGATACCTGCCAAGGTGAGTCGGCTGGGATGACGCCTGCGAGCCACTGTCATTAAGATATGGCGCTTGTGTGGTTTCATCCAGCTCGTCTTCTGCGACTATCTCTTCCTGTTTATCTTCGTTGTCGGCATCATAATCGGGAGAAATAATTTCCGGTTGAGAAATGAGAGAAGATTCGTTACCCAATACTGCCGTTTCATCAACGTCGTTTTTTGCTTCTGTCGCGGCTGAGGTGGCATCTATATCAATCTGACGGCTGATATCCTGGTGATCGACAGGTATTTGTGAATCAGAACCAAGTGCGGTTGTCGGTATCTCTTCATCTCCGGGAGGTATTTCTCGGACAGGAACATCTTCTTCCCGGGAAGGTTCGTTGAAGACTGCAGATTCGTTTTGTTTCTTTTTTGAAAGCTTTACTTTCGGCAACTTATTGCGACCGTGGTTCTCTTCACTTTCTGTGGCGCCAGCCAGTAACTGTGATTCCATCATTACCGCCGCTACGAGAAAGAGAAGCAATTCGAGGGCAAAATATGCAGATTCTGGTAGTATATGGAGATAGCTGGCAAAGTAGTAATTTACTCCTCCAAGGATGACAAACCCCAGGAAAAGGTACATCAGTCGTGCCTTTAACTTCAACTGCGGCATGACAAAAGCGCATATCGCCCCCAGTGCCAATAGAAGCAGCATATCTCCTATTGGTTGATTATTCCTCAGGAAGATAAAATTCTTATTAATGATGTTTTCCAGTACAGTTGCTTGAACAATCGATTTCGTGACTCTGTCAGATACTGCTGTTTTATACAACTCCCCGCTCAACGGGTCAGTGGCATCGATGAGTATTACTTTTCCGGCAAACTGGGAGCGGTCAAATTCATCTGTCAGGACATCTGCTGCAGAGAACTTCTGAAACGAATTTGGCTTTGAAAAATTGATAAACAGCTCACTGGCATCATTGATGGGAATCGTACAGACAGAACCGAGGGTAATATCTTTTTGCTCATGTACTTCAATATTATCAGTTGACACATCATAAAACGCAGCGGCTGCTATGAGAGATATCGACGGATAGTAGAAACCTTCATAATTCATAATCAAAGGCTGATGCCGAATGATTCTGTCATCATCAGGCATAATATAATCGAAACCGAGCATTGCTTTTGATTCGAGTAGTTTTGTCGCCGGTAAAAATACTTTTCTTACCTGCAAACTCGATTGCTCTTTCATAATTCCAAGAGGATTATCAACATTCACTGAGTAGTTGAATAAGTATTCGGGGTTGTTGGTCTTTTTACTGCGATATGTTGCCAGAGCAATATCATAGGGGATAACTACATGGTTAATCCAGGATAGCTGTCCGGCAAGAATCCCGGTATATCCAGCCGAATCCTGAAACGCATCTTCGCTCAAATCCATGTTAAGGACTATTACCTTGGGTTCCCCTGCTGCTGTAGCAGCCACGAGATCGGCGATTATATCACGATTCCAGGGCCATTCGCCATATTCCTTTTGTGAGGTGTCATCGATTTCGACCAATGCTACATTTGGATGAATATCACTTTTGGCCGTTAAGCGACAGAGGGTGTCGTTAACACTTTTTTGCATACTTTCCACGGGTCCGAAATCATTGGCATACAGGATGACAACCAGAATTGATAATAACAGATATAAAATGTATGACGAATACTTATTCATATCATCCTCACCTTATCGTCCAACTGCCAGGCGTTCTATCAACAAATCGGGTAACTCTGCTTCTGTCATTTTTGCCTGAGCAGTTGATATGTCATATTCACTGCGATAAAAACAAACTTCCTTAAATTCTGTATCATAGGTTGCAAAACATGCTCGGGGGTCATTATCTCGTGGCTGTCCGACTGCACCAACATTGACCAAGTATCGACTTTCTTCATCCGGGTCGAAGTTGTGCGCGGTTTTTTTATGTGGTAAGTCGCCGGGGACCTCCGAGAAAATGACTGGTACATGCGTGTGACCGTGGAAGCAAAGAGGTTTACGTAACACATCAAATGACAATGATGCTTCTGCCGGAGTAAGGATATAGTGCCATTTATCCGGTTCAAAAGGAGAGGCATGGACAAGAAACATGTCTTCGGCGGTATGAGTCATTTGAAAGGATGATATTATTTCTATATCTTTTTCGGATAATTTATCCTTTGTCCAGTCCGAGGAAATACGAGCAGTTTCCGTATAAGATTTGGTGGAAATCATTCCCAGTACAACGGCTTCATGATTTCCCAGCAGTTTGACGGAAGCAATCTTATTGACAATATCGAGGCACGCTGAGGGTTCGCACCCATAGCCGATAACGTCTCCCAGACAGTATATCTCATCGACATGTAGTTTTTCAATCTGCTTTACAACCGAAACCAAAGCTTCAAGGTTGGCATGTATATCAGAGATTAATGCAATTTTCATTTAGTGTCTACCCTCTACATACTTGAAAGTGCTCTTTCCTACTGTGATAATGTCACCATTCTTTAGAAGGTGACGTTCAACATCTTCACCGTTTACTTTCGTTTTCCCTTTTTTCCCAAGGTTAATCAGGTAATGTCCGTCATCTTCTTTCACTATTTTTGCCTGTATCCCTGAAATGAAAAATCCTTTTGCCCGCACATGGACAAACTTTGCTTTACCGATAGTGACGACATCACGATCAAGTCGGAACTCTGAGAAATTCGTGTTTTCCTCGCCAGTCAATACGGAGCCACCATATCGTTCTACTATTTCGCGTTCTACCCGGTCGTTTTCAAGCAACTGTTTTTGAGCTTTAGTATTCAATACCATCGTTCCGTCGAAATTGGAAGCATCTTCATTGGGTTGTGTACTTTCATTGTGGTAGATAAGCTGGTATTTTCCAATGGTTATTATATCATTATCCCGTAATACTTCTTCTGTGATTTTTCGACGGTTCACAAATGTTCCGTTAAGGGACTCATTGTCAATAATGACCGCCGCATTGTTGTTGAATTCTATCAGAGCATGCTTTCGGGAAACACCTCGATTCTCTAAAACGACATCGTTGTCGTTTGTTCTGCCTATTGTTATCCGTTTTTTTTCGGTAACAATCCTTTCAATTATTTTGTCGTCAAATTTGACTACTATCTCGGCCATCGTGGAATCCTTTCCCTATATCTGTGAACTTTTTCCAACACTACGACCATCACTTGAACCTTTTCGCGGGAAGGTGCAAGTTACGTATGGTATTTACCTATTTAAGACCAGCCTTCTGTTGTGAAACAAAGACTTATCAATATTGTCGGCATGCCGGTTTGAAACTTAAACCGCCTGAATCGAGGAAAAATATGATAAATCTGATGGTATTATTTTAATCATTTGTTTTTTTGTTAAATAGCCTGTCGGATATCCTCAAAACTGTTGCGTATGGGTATTGGCTCATATATATTTGGCTTTATTTGATTTTGAAACTGTAAGGTGCTGATATGAAAACGCTTATTGTTGCTCTGCAAAAAGACGGAAAACTCATTTCGTCATCACTGGAACTGATTGAAGCTGCCAAATCTCTTGGCGGAGAAATACTTACCGCTATCCTGGCGGAACATGCCGAACAACTCGCCTCGGAACTGGCGTCGCGGGGTGGGGGAAAGGTACTTGCTGTTTCTGATGCCAGGCTGAAGTATTTTAATGATGAGCTGTATACCAGGGTTATCGGTGAACTGATTGAGAAATACAACCCCGATGTCGTTTTGGGAACAGCTACGTTCTATGGCAAGGCATTATTCAGCCGGTTGGCTGCTGCTATTGGGGGACCGATGGCCAGTGATGCTGTGAAGATTGCTCTTGAAGGCGACCAATTAGTGGTTACGCGTCCTCATTATGGTGGGGCGGTCTTGTCGGATTTGGTCAATAATGACGGGAAACCATTCTTTGTAACTCTTCGACCCAAAGTATATCCCGAGTCCAAAGATGGCAGTGGTGAAGTGGTAACGGAAACAGTCAGTGCCGTGGGAAGTGAGACCCGCATGACGGTGAAAGAAGTGAAATCAGAAGCCGGCGGTACGGTGAACCTTACCGAAGCGGATGTTATCGTTTCTGCCGGACGTGGACTGAAAGGTGCGGAACATCTGGGTATGGTGAAAGAATTGGCATCGGTGTTGGGAGGTGCGTTTGGCGCTTCTCGAGCTATTGTAGATGCCAGCTGGACGGAATATGCCAATCAGGTCGGACAAACGGGAAAAACGGTCAATCCCAAATTATACATAGCAATAGGTATCTCCGGGGCTATTCAGCATATTGTTGGTATGCGTTCTTCCGGGACAATTGTCGCTGTCAATAAAGATAAAGATGCCCCTATTTTCAGTATTGCCAACTATGGTATTGTCGGTGATGCTTTTGAAATCGTACCGGCATTGACAAAGAAATTTAAGGAAGAACTGGGTGCATAAAAACTGACAACGCTTGCAGAAGATAAAAAAAGGCAGGCCATTTTTTGACCTGCCTTTTTGTATTACGTTCTGTGATAACAGATATTTTATGGTGTAGGAGGGGGTGGTCCTCCCTCGAAGAGAAATTCCACTAGGTAAGTGATATCGTTAATGTTCAATAAGAAATCACGAGTAGCATCTCCGGCTTGGATAGTAACTGGAGCCGGACCACTTCCAAACAAGTATCCAACCATGTAGGTAACATCTGCAACATTAATATCTAATGAATGGTCGGCATCACCCCGGATGACATGGATAGTATGAAGTGTCCCCGGATAAAATCTTGGTTTATAGGTCAATAATGGTGATTCCAGGCTGAGTGAGTAAATACCACTCATGCTGTCAACATTGTCGGAACGTCCTCCAAAAGCATACGGGTCGGTGGAAAAATACAACTTCATGATTTCTCCCTCGCCAGCGGGAAGAGAC
>JAJRZL010000009.1 GCA_024275255.1 Candidatus Zixiibacteriota bacterium
AAAAGGGAAAGAAGGGGTATTGTCATTACCGGCTGCCATGCATGGCTGGCATGCCAACTTTATTCCCCAGCAGGATGCCGAGGCGTGCGGGTTCTGTCATCCATCTTCACCGTCGAGCGCTACACAGTGTTCACGCGGGGTGCATAATTCTGCCGGGATAACATGTGTTGATTGTCATGGCACTCTTAGTGAACATGCCCTGGCGTTGTTGAAAGCAGAGAGTCATAAAGAGGGGGCAGCGCGTCTGATGAAAAATCTCAAGCCGGTCACGGTGGCATCGGTTGATGATATAAATCCGCGTACCCCGTGGTTGAATGAGCCGAAATGTACTAACTGCCATAAAGACTATGAGAAACCGGCTGAAAATGCCAGTGGGTATAATACCTGGACGACAGGTGCTCATGAACTGTATCGTTTGAGCACCGATAAAAGTGGTATTCGTTGTGAAGCTTGTCACGGTTCTCCTCATGCCGTATATCCCACCAACAATATTTACGGAGAGAACACGGACAATATCCAACCTATGCAATACCATGGAACGCCATTCTCGATAGGTTCCAATAAGACTTGTAATACCTGTCATACAAATACGGTGAAAGGGGATTATCATCATGCGAATATGTATCGACAGGTACGTTTTCTGGCTAAGGAATAGTCCGGTTATCGGGTTGTGAGGCTTTTCATCAGGGACAGCATAGGTAGTGGCGGGTCGAATGACCCGCCACTTTTTTGTATATGTGTCATCATGGCAATTACTTGCATTTTGCAAGAGAAGCTACCTGAAATTGTTTTTGACCGTGAAAAAGCTGCTTGCATCTTTACGGGAATACACATACCTTGTCACCCGAAAATAGGTACACCTGTGCCGGAGTGGTGGAATTGGTAGACACCAGGGACTTAAAATCCCTTGGTCTGTAAGGACCGTGCCGGTTCGAGTCCGGCCTCCGGCACTTGATTAAATCATTAACACCACTACTTTTAATACCAATCGCAGGGATAAATGTTACCCGGGAATGAGAATATTCTTGATGTAACGTAGAGTGAACACTATATTATAGACGTCATTGTCAACGGGCATCTTTGATTTTATAACATAATAATCAATCAGGGAGGATAAGATGAAATCAGTATGGTATATAATATTTATTACTCTTATTATCGGAGTACTACTGTTGGTTTCCACAACAGGAACGCTTGCAGAAAGCCAGACGTTTTGTGGTGATATTGATGGAAACGGCGAAGCTCCCAATATCAGTGATGTGACATACCTGGTAGCTTTTTTATTTACCGGTGGCAATCCACCCCCGAATCCTGCTGACGCCGATGTCGATGGTGTTGCGGGTATAAATGTCAGTGATGTATCCTACCTCATAAATTTCATTTTCAATGGTGGAGCAGAGTTGTCGTGTCATTATAACCTCTAAGTGCAGGGAGGATGGTGTCTTGGCAGCGGAGTATCAAAACATGACATGCTTGCGTCACAATCTGATTGTCTGTCGGAACATGACATTGGTGATTCTACCGAGTATATGTGGATTGAACTAATCGGGAACGATTTGCATGTCCATCATAAAAATGCGTATTACCAATGCTGCCTTGGCTATGATGTGAATTTTACTGTCCAGGGGTATTCGATTATAGCCCGTGAGATTGATACCGGGGAGTTTTGTGACTGCTACTGCTATTTCAATTTGGAGTCGGTGTTGCCTGGATTGGAAATAACCGAACCCTGTGAGTATGTGGTTACCCTGTTGGGAATCGATGATGATACGGTCGGTGTGGATACTCTGAAGATAACTGACTCTACCTATATGTATGTTGATGTTGACGGGCATGATTTGCATGTCCATCACATGAATGCCTTAGCCAACTGTTGCCCGGAATTTTATGCTACCTATACTATTTCCGGGCAGGATATTACTGTCACGGAAATAGATTCCCTCAATGGATGTGATTGCCTTTGCTACTACAATCTGAATACTGTTGTGCCGAATATCAGTCCGGGAACCTACGTTGTAACGCTTATCGGGGTCTGCAATCAGTACGAAACGTGTGGTGACACGGTTGGAGTTGACACGGTTGTTGTACAATAGTAATTGTAGACTGTTGAGCAACATAATATCTGTTCGGCAATATCAATATCTTCGTTATAAGCCGAGATAATTGTTTATTAAAAATATTTTGCCGATATAGTAAACAACAGCTATGGCAAGTTGCTAACATAGAGTATAGCAGTATTCTTTTGCAAAAATACTGAAATTACTTATATTCTATCTGAACTGCCGAATCAAAGAAATTATTATTATGAATAATTCGTTGCACCTGTTGAAGATTATTATAATTCTTTTAGCCTCTTTGTTTGTGGCAACATCATCCCTTGTTGCCCAGGGGACAATATTCGGTGAAGTGCATAATACTGATCAGTCAGTTCCCGATTCCGGGAGTCTTGCATTTTTTGGATTTCTTCGGAATACCGACGAAGAGGTACGCACCAATACATCAATTGGAGCCGGGTATGATGCCGGGAACTGGTTTGACGATTTCCAGAATTATTTAACAGCGGCGTCCGGATTTCCGTATGACTTTTATTTTTTCAATACCGTTAACGGAGAAAGCTATCACTTACAGAAGCTTATTCCATCTAATTCT
>JAJRZL010000240.1 GCA_024275255.1 Candidatus Zixiibacteriota bacterium
AAAGGAGCGTTTACCGGGGCGGTTGCCCGGAAACGAGGTCGGTTTGAACTGGCTGAGAGGGGAACGATTTTCCTTGATGAAATAGGCGAAATGGCATTATCAGTGCAATCCAAGCTCCTGCGGGTGCTGGAAGAACGGCAACTGGTTCGGGTTGGTGGCGTGGATAATATCGACATTGATGTCCGTGTCGTGGCGGCAACCAACCGAAATCTGAAAGAAGAAATCAAGTCCGGTGGTTTCCGTGAGGACCTCTTTTTCCGGTTAAACGTGTTCCCGATTTTGATGCCCAATCTTGTTGATTGTCGGGATGATATTGTTCCCCTTGCAGAGTATTTTCTCAAGCAGGCGCGTTATCCGCATCCGAACCTGAGTCCCGAAATTGGTGACTATCTTCAGCGTTATGACTGGCCCGGAAATATCAGGGAACTGAAAAATATCATCGAGCGGGCAACCATTCTGGCAGGGGGAGAACCGATTTCGCTGGAGGATATTTTACTGGATATAGATGATGCCCCGCTGGAAACCGATAGCAACATAACTATGGGTGGGGGACTGGAAGGGGCGGAAAAGCAGATGATTCTCGATGCCTTAAAACAGGCAAACGGGAATAAAACAGAGGCTGCCCGGTTGTTGAAAATTACCCGACGACGCCTGTATAGCCGAATGAAGGTGTATGGAATAAAAGCCTGATGGACAGTATGGTTCAGGAAAATGTACCGAATGGTACAGAAAGCCCCGAAAAATAAAGGCTATGGAGACGTAACCATATGTTATACAGTGCGTTGCGAGCATTTCCGCTGGTTGGCAAGGTTCTTGTATATATAACCTCCAGAAAGAGATAACTGGAGATGCACTTATGAATATGAAGATATTGAAAAAGATGATATTAGTCAGTTTACTGGCTTTATTGGTTTTACCGAATGTTGTCCAATCGCAAAATGTAACGGAACAGCTTCGGATGAGGCTGGAACAGACTGACAATATTATTGAACGTGCCCGCGAAGCTGTGTTTGCAACAAACTCACCCCACGCCAAGGTTGCCTATGAACAGGCGGTTGAACTTCAGCGGCGCGCCTGGCAGTTATTTATGAGAGGTTCCGGTAATAATAATTATCTTACTGCAAACAGCCTGACTCTCAAAGCCAGGCAAAAAGCGGCTGATGCTCTGAAAGCTGCTCGAACAACGGCACAAAGCGAAAGTACGGTGTTACAGCGGTTGGAACGAGCAGAAAATATCCTGGACAGAGTAAGACAATTAGCCGGTAACGATGGTAACAACTACCAAAACCTGGTTGATATCTATACTTCCACCCGCCACAACCTTGACTTGGCATGGGAGTTTTATCGGTCTGGACAATATAAACCTGCTTATAAGTTAGCGAATCAGGTTATCAATGCTTCGGAAAAACTGTTGAAACGGGTCAATCAATATATCCAGAGCAAGGGCAACTATGAACGGCGTATGGAAGCGGTTCGTGATTATTATGAAATGGTGGAAGGAGTACTCTCCGAGTGTAATTCCGAGAAAGCACATCGCTTGATTGAACAGGCGAAGGGGATTTTCCAAAAAGCGGAATCGCTTGCTTCTGAACAGCACTACATAGCAGCCCTGACAAATTTGCAGACAGCAAAAAGTATGGTCCGGAAAGCTATGAAAGAGTGCCGGGGAATAAAACCACTTGAGCAGCGTTATGAAAAGCTCCTTGCAAAAGCCGAGCGTTTGAGTGACAAGATACCTTCCGGTGATGACATGGGTCAGCGACTCCTTACCCAGGTATATGACCAGCTCCGGCTGGCAAAGGATAAATACGAGCAAAACAAGCCTGATGCCGCAGTTGCAGCATTAAAAGCCGCCCAACTGACTTTAGAGCGTCTTGAAACGCATATTCGCTCCAACAGTGGAAGATAAACCAGCGATAAAGGATGTATTTTGTACAAGCGGGGTTTTAGTCTATCAACTCTTATTGTCGCCTGTTTGTTAATTGTGTCAGGACAACAAGCTTTTGGGCAGCGGTTGGATTGGCAGGCTGGAATCGGTTATGATTTTCTTTCGCAAAGATATTTTCTCGACTCGGCTACTCAGGGAGGAGTGGATTCTGCCTTTATCAACTGGCAGTTAAGCTCTACCTATCTTGATGACTTCAAAGGGCAGTTTTCCGTACTCTATGAGCCCTTTTCCAATAATAAACTTCGTATTAAAACCTCGTATGAACAAACCGTAGATTTTTTGCGCGTAAAAACATATTCTGAATTACATCTACGACCCGGTAACAGCAGGGTTGATATATCCGGTGAATTTGAGTGGCGAAACCGATTGGATGATTCCTCCCAGTTTGGAGACAGCTATTTGTATGGTTACGGCAGGGTTAAGCTCACCACCCCGATACATAAATCTCTTTCCGGAGTAGTTACCCTGAAAGCCGAAAATGTAAATTTTCAATCGCAGTCAGTCAGCGCCTATGATTACCGGAGAGTAACCGGCCAAGTCGGTCTTGAAAAATCATTTGAAAATTTTTCTTTTGCCGGTATCAACGCCTTTGTTACCACCCGTCAGGTTCCGGATTCTTCTTTACTGGATTACTTGACCGTCGGGGCTGAAGCCTCTTTTTTTGGTCCGTCATTTATT
>JAJRZL010000241.1 GCA_024275255.1 Candidatus Zixiibacteriota bacterium
AAAAACCAACAAGCGGAGAACCAGCAATTACAGTCGGAACAGGCTGTGTTAAGCGGTCAGCTTGAGCAAATACTGGAGCAGATGGGAGCATCGGTTTCCGAAGAAAGTGATCCTGCGGTACTGGCGGAAATGCTTGGTAATTATGTTCACGGATTGCTGGCAGAGAAACAGGAATTGATTGAGAAGGTGACAAATTCACAGGAACAGCTTACCAGTTTAACTAATGACCGCAAAAAAATAGTCGCCGAACTGGAAACCCGTCTGCAACAGGAAGAAAAGTTCAAAAAAGCAAAACAGATGCTGAACCCCTCGGAAGGGGAAGTGCTCTTTAATGCCTCCAATGATATTGTTTTGCGTTTGAGCGGGTTATCTTTTGATGTCGGGAAAGCGGAAATCAAGGACGAGCATGTACCGCTGTTGGAAAAGGTGAAAAAAATTATCGAGATGTTTCCCGATGCCCGCCTTGTCGTGGAGGGTCATACCGATGCCTCCGGTGATGCTGCTACCAATCAGGTATTATCGGAAAAACGGGCATTTGCGGTGATGCAGTATTTACGGCAGAGTATGCTTTTGCCTGCCGACAAGATACGGGCAATAGGGTATGGACCAGAAAAACCTATCGCATCAAACAAATCATCAGCCGGACGTGCCAAAAACCGACGTATTGATATTATTGTTATGCGATAACATAGTGTTTGAACAAGCAGATTATAGAGGATAACATCTTCTATTGCAGGGATTGGTTGCATAAACGACCAATCCTTTTTTTAGGAAGTGTTAAAACCTATATGTTCTTTCAAGTACCCTTTCCGCCCAGGCGGACTCACGGTGACTTGAAAGTTATTGTCATGCAACAAGTCATGCTGAGCGGCGGGGAAGCATGACACCCGCGAAATAACTTTTTTCAACAAGCCACAAGGAAGGGAGGAAGACAAAAGAAATTTCTTGACAAATATCAATTCTGTGATATATTGAGTGCAAACTAAGACTAAAGGGAACCATGTTAGTAACTATCATACATATTTGCTGCTGTTGTTGTTGTAAAAAGGAGGGTAGGACCGTGCTGTAATTGGCATACATATACTAATTGCGGTTTTCGGTCCACCTTGATGTATTGTCAGGTGGATTTTTTTATGGCATCTTGAAAGGAAAAGAGACGAAATATGAGTTTAAAGAGTAAAGTACAGAACAAGGATAATCATTTCATGGATAAAAACTCATTTTATGTCAACGACATAACAGAAACAGTCGGAAATACGCCCCTCGTGCGGTTGCGGACTCTCACCAGAGAACGCGGGATAAAAGCTACTGTTCTGGTGAAACCGGAATTTCTCAACCCGACCGGGTCAGTGAAAGACCGTATGGCAGTGTACCTGTTGAAACAGGCTGTCGCCCGTGGAGAACTGAAACCGGGAGGAACCATTGTCGAGGCAACTTCCGGTAATACCGGTGCTGCTGTTGCAATGTTTGCGGCAGCAAACGGCTACAAGGCAATTCTGAC
>JAJRZL010000242.1 GCA_024275255.1 Candidatus Zixiibacteriota bacterium
GCTAACGCTCCGCAGTTTAAGGCAATATATGGTTTCTGGCTTCGTTTGGAATGGGTATGTATTGCACGGGCTATCAATTCCTTGCCGGAACCCGATGGTCCCACAATCAACACCGGGACCTCTGTCGGGGCGACTCGCTCGATGGTTTCCGCCAGCACTTTCATCCTGCCGGAGCGACCCACCAAGCCATATTCTTCCAGTAAGTCTTTACCATGAAGAATATGTTTAACTTTGTCGATTATTTTTTCTTCACCGAGTCCGAGCGGAAAGGAGCCGTCAATATATTCATTGTCATAGTTTTCGTAAAAATCACCACGGGTCATGAGCCAGATTTCTGTCAGCCCGTTGTACCGGCGAATCTTGGTGGTAATCGGTCGCTTTATCTCGGTGTGTGACTGCTCCACCAGTACCAAATCAATATGCCGTTCTTTAACCAGTTGGTATAATTGTGACAGTTCCGTGACCACGATGCCAATGCGGGACCAGTTGATATGCTGACTGTCAGCACTGTTGGCATCAATGAGGATAGCAGTCCTTGTCAGCATGGTGTTACCGTCGTTTTTTTCCTTTTCGTTTTCCCTGTCCTCTTTTTTTCTTCAAGGTTCCCCCTGCTTCAGCTCGACGTCCCGTCTGTTTTGCCGGAGAGGATTCGGCAACATACAATTCTATTTCATTTTTTGTTTTATCTACTTTCAACACACCGACCTGCACCTGATCGCCAAGCTGGAATACCCGGTGTGTTCGACGTCCAACCAACCGGTATTGTGACTCGTCATGAACATAGTAGTCGTCGTCGATGGATGATATTCGCACCAGCCCTTCGGCACCGAGGTTATTCAACCGTACAAAAAATCCGAACCCGGTAACTCCTGAGATAACCCCGCTGAATTCATCGCCGATATGCCGCGCCATGAATGACACCTGTTTTGCTTTGACTGCTTCGCGTTCGGCACTTTCTGCTACTCGTTCGGTTTCGGAACAATGAGAGCTGACCCGGTCGATGACGGATGGTATCCGCTTGGCAAATGCCGGGGGATATTTGCCGTTTCGTAACGCCCGCAGTAGTCGATGGACCAGCAGGTCAGGATAACGGCGAATAGGTGATGTGAAATGGGTATAATGTGAAAATGCCAACCCGAAATGCCCGATATTCTTTCGCTGGTACACTGCTTTTTGCATCGACCGCAACAGCAGTTCGTTGATAAAGTCAGCTTCCGGTACATCTTTCACTTTGTTCAGAAAACGAGCCAGGTCAATAGGGCGGATAGTAGGAGAAACCGGGAAACGGTATCCTAATTTACTCATCATGGCAGAGAAAGCTTCGATTTTTTCCAGATCCGGTCGTTCGTGAACACGATAAATAAACTGCTGCCCTTTTCGAAATGCTTCCAGAGCTACCGCGCGGTTGGCTGCCAACATGAATTCCTCAACCAGCCGGTGCGATTCCAGACGGATACGGTTACCAAGTTCGATAACCTCGCCTTTTTTATTCAGGATAATTTTAGCTTCGGGTAAATCAAAATCGAGAGAGCCTTCAGCGAAACGCCGTTTACTCAAAAGTTGTGCCAGCTCACGGGCAAGAAGGAGATTGTCAGCCACCCGGCGAATTTTACTACCCGCGCGGTCAGCAGGAATGCCGTTATCGAAAAAGTCTTGCACTTCTTCATAGCTGAGTTTTGCCTGTGACTTGATAACGGTATCGACAATTTGCCACGAGAGGACGTTCCCGCGTTTATCAAAATCAATGAATGCGGTATGTGCCAATCGCTTTCGGTTCGGTTTTAACGAACATATATCATTGGACAATATCTCCGGAAGCATGGGAATGACCATACCCGGTAAATACACCGAATTTCCACGGGTAAACGCTTCTTTATCCAGTGCGGTCCCCGGTTTGACAAAGAAGGAAACATCGGCAATATGAACTCCAAGGCGGTACCCCTTGGATGTCTTTTCTACCGAAACGGCGTCGTCATGGTCTTTAGCATCCGCCGGGTCGATGGTGTACACACATTCTCTCGTCAGGTCAAGCCGATGTGCTAATTCTTCCTCAATAGACAAGGCGGTTGCCTTTTCTGCTTCGTTGAGTACTTCAGTTGGGAATTCTTCCGGAAGGTCGTAGCTTTTGATAATTGTCAGCATATCCACTCCCGGCGCTCCCGGGAATCCGATTCGCTCGGTCACTTCACCAATCGGGTTAAGTGACGGGTCTTCCCATTCGGTTAAGACACACACCACTTTTTCCCCGTCACGAGCTTTCTTCGTGGCATTGGATGGGATATAAATATCCCGGTGAATTTTGGGGTTATCCGGGGTGACATAACAAAAATGCCGTCCTTTGTGAAAAACACCGACAATATTACGTTTTGCCCGTTCAACCACCCTGACAACAGTTCCAACCCTGCGTCCGTTCGATTCACCGGTCAGGCGTACCATTACTTTATCGCTGTCCAGAGCTGTTGACATATTATGGGCAGGAATGAGAATATCTTCCTTGTTGTCACCAGCTTCGACAAACCCGGCTCCAGAACGGATAACAGAGATTTTCCCAACAATGATATTCAACTCGGTCGCCAGCCCAATACGACCACGTTTCAGCCGGACTAATTCACCGGAGTCAAGCAGCCTTTTCACCACATTTCGAAACTGCTGGTACTGGTGAGCAGGAATAGACAACGCTCTTGCCAGCTCTTTTATTTTCATGGGGTGATATGCTTTTTGCCTGATAAATGCGATTATTTTTTCTGGTGAGAAATCCATAATGGAGAATTTATACTAAAAGATATGGTGTGTCAAGTAAATATGGCGTATTTACGCCAAAATGGCAGTGGTTATGGTGCTGCTTCTCTTTGAAATAATCATAAGATAAGTAGTAGTACCTGATAGCGTAAGATATTTTCCTGGTAACTGCTTGTTGTCAGGCAGGATGATTTTTATGTTAGTTCCTGTATGCCTGATGGTCAGCTCATATCGTCGAATACTGTTGCCTTACCGAAAGTAATGCGGACAGTAGTAAAAAAACTGTACTCGCAAGAGGTCCTGGATAATACTGTTGTCAAACGGATTACCTATCTTTCCGATGGCTTGCGAATCAACGGCTATCTTGCCAAGCCGAAAGCTGCAGGGAATTATCCGGTCCTTATCTGGAATCGGGGCGGGTATGGCGAGCGGGGTGCTCTTAATGACTTGCGCGCTTATCTTATTCTCGCTTCAACTGCTTTGTGGGGCTATGTCGTGCTTGCCACCCAGTATCGAGGAAATATGAGGAGTGAGGGTAAAGAAAGCTGGGGGGATAAAGATGTTCATGACTCTTTAAGTTTATTGAAACTTGCTGAACAACTACCGGAATGCGACATGAGCCGGGTTGCGGTTGAGGGTGCCAGTCGGGGAGGGATGACTACCTACCGGATGCTGACTATGAGGACAGATTTCCGCTGTGCTGTTGTTCATGCC
>JAJRZL010000243.1 GCA_024275255.1 Candidatus Zixiibacteriota bacterium
AGCCAGCATTACTGATATTTCGGGAAGTTCGGAATATGCCACTGATTACATCGTAACGCTTCATGATATCAGCGAGAGAAAATGGGCGGAAAAACAGGAACTAAAACTCCGAAAGAAGCTGGAGCGTGCAGAACGGATGGAATCATTGGGGATTCTGGCTGGAGGGGTAGCCCATGATTTGAATAACATGCTGGGACCGATGGTTGCCTACCCTGAAATGATACTTATGGAGCTTCCCGAAGATAGTCCTATCAGAAGTAAAGTGATACGAATTGAAAATGCCGCAATAGCTGCAACGAATGTCGTACAGGACTTGTTGACTCTGGCTCGCCGCGGCAGGTATGAAATGGTACCGACAGATATCAATCAGGTTATTAAGGAATACCTTGAACTACCCAGTTTTATTAAGCTTGCTGAAGCACGAACGGATATCAAGGTAACGGTAAAACTTGACAAATCTATTGATACCATTATGGGTTCAACACCGCACCTTTCTAAGGTGTTTATGAATCTCATTGTCAATGCGTTTGATGCCATGCCGGACGGGGGAGAACTGACAATAGAAACATCTCAGCAATATGTTGAAAAACTTCCCGGTGGCTATACTAATGTTGTTCCTCAGGAATATGTACAAGTCCGTTTTCGGGATACCGGTATGGGAATAGCGGAAAAAGATATTCACCGGATTTTCGAACCATACTATTCCAATAAAGAAATGGGGAGAAGCAGCGGCAGCGGGCTTGGATTATCCGTAGTGTATGGTGTCGTAAAAGATCATCATGGATATTACGATATCCTGTCAACAGTCGGCAAGGGAACCGAGTTTATTCTGTTCTTTCCCGTTAGTAAGGAAATCAAACGGAATGAATCCAGAACAGAAGGAACTGCCGGAGGAACAGAAACGGTACTGGTTGTTGATGATGTCCGCGAACAAAGAGAAATAGGAGCGGAACTCCTCACCAGTTTAGGATACAATGTCGTAACAGTAAGCAATGGTACTGAGGCTGTTGAATATCTGAAAACCCACCAGGTCGATATTATCGTTCTGGATATGATTATGGAAAAAGGGTTTGATGGTTTGGATACGTATCGGGAAATCATTAAACTGCATCCGGGACAAAAAGCAATTATCGTAAGCGGGTTTTCCGAAACCGACCGGGTGAAAGAGATGCAGCAGCTTGGTGCCGGTCAATACGTGAAAAAACCATATACCCGTGAGGAAATAGGTATCGCAATCCGTCGGGAACTGAATAAAGTTACCGCTTGAAATACGTGGATGAAGCAATACTATCAACTTTCTTTGGCGGTATCGGGATAATAGCTTGTTCCCGATGATGACTGCCGATACTTTCTATGTAACAATTTATCAAAAACAACCTGTAAGTCAGGAACTGATAAACAGGATGATACATTCCATGATTGAACAGTGAGGAACATGTCTGTTTCCCGGCTGTTGTATGCCCCTCATGTAATTGTATAACCGGCAGTTGGAAGGTGTTTGTTTTCTCTTAAAAATCTGCCCCGAAAGAGAAATACGATGTCGGTTTGCTGGATACATGATAGAAATCTGTTGACCAGGCAAGGTCGTACCGAAGCAGGAGGAAACCAAGGTTCACCCGCATACCGAATCCGAATCCGGTCTTGATATCTTTAAGCCGGTTGCGTCCTCCTTCACTGGTTCCCCCTTTGAAATGATCGTTTGTCCAGGCTGCGCCCATGTCATAAAAGACCGCACCCATTACGTTCCTGATAGCAAGTGGCAGCGGAAAACGCATGATAAAGTATTCAATCATCGGGAAGCGAAATTCCCAGTTAATAAGGGCAAAGCGATTGCCTGATAATTCATAATATGGTATTCCTCGAAGTGGGGTTACGATATCTGCAAAATAGAGGTTTTCGACATCATATACCTTCGCATCGAGGGTCCGGTTACCGATCCAGTTGGTGGTGCCGCCGAGAAAATATTGCTTTGGTGTTTTCCCTGCCGACATTCCCCCGGCGATACGAAACGCCATCGTAAAGGTTTTTACGAAGTGCCAGTATTTCCGGTAATCAATCTCTACAGAAGAAAAATTGATGTCGTTATTGTCAAAGAGATTTGTTCCATACGACACACTGATTTTAGTTCGTCGCCCGTTGACCGGCCCGGTGTATCCCCAGATAACATTATCAGTGGTATACGAAAGTACCCCCGTCGTAACTTTGGAACTTCTATTTGGACGAGGGTCATTGATGTCATGGTATTCTCTATCGATGAAATATTGTGATGCAAACAAATCCAGTCTGCTGAAAACAGAGAAGGGTCGGCTGGCAAATGTCTGGAATCCGTAAAACCTGTCGGAAAACAAGTGGTCATAACTGTCGAGATAGTAGTTTTTGGAATGAAATAAGCCTACACCAAGATTGGTACGGTGGCGGTTATAGAAATAGTACGTTTGTAAATATGACTGATCAATCGTATTGACCAGGTCGGTGGCGATATAAATCTGGTGATTTCCCAAATAGTCAGAAAAAACAAAGTATGTCTGCCCGCGTAGTCCAAAGAAAGTATCATAAGCAAAACCGCCGCCGACATAATCGGGGGTAAACTTAACCTTGTATTTTTTTATAGGATAATCACCCGACGGTTCCGGGGGAGGAATAGAATCAAATGATGCCGGTTCGGTCATACCTTCATGTGTATATAACGAATCATCGGGAATATCTACCAATAAGGAATCGAGAACATCTTCCTTTTTGTCACTGACAAAGACAAATTCGTCACCATATATCCCTGTCTCCGTGATAACGGAATCATTCTTAGTTGAGTCCGGTGCTGCGCTAACCGTGGAACTGCCGGTAGTATCGTTCGCTTTGGTAAGCGAGTCGGCACTTACATGGGCTGTATCATGTTTAATCGTGTAGGTTTCGTATTCGCCGGTTCCGTATGGTGCGGTCGTATCGGAAACATGTTGCGGTGCAGCGGATGAGTCACTTTTGGCTACCGGTGTCTCCCTGGGATTGCTTTTCTTGAGCAGGTTATATTTACCCATCATGTAATCAGTGAGCATGAGTTTTCCGTGGTCTCCGACAGGTTTCATATCTTTCAGAATGAAAATATCAAATGCCCCTTTGTGGAATGCCGAAAAGGCAAGTTCTTTGCCGTCAGGCGACCAGGAAAGGGAACGAATACCGGAGATGATATCCGTTACGGCAAAGTATTTTGAGCTGTCGAGATAGGCGATATAGATATTGTCAATCCCGTTGCGATTCGAGATAAACGCCAGCTTACTGCCATCAGGAGAAACAACCGGCACTTTATTTTGTCCCGGACCAACATCAACAGGCGTCACTTGCACATTCAGCAAATCTATCCGGAACAGGTTATAAAACCCATACGTAAAGTCACCCGGCTTATAGGCATTCGGATTGACATAGAGAATATGAGTGGAGTCAACTGAAGCATCCGGGTCTCGTGGATGTGGTCTGTCGGAAGAGAAGATAAGTTCGTTTGAATTGGGCAACCATGTTGTTTCGACATCATCATACCGGTCATCGGTGAGCTGTTCGATTTTGTCCGATTCTATGTAATAAATGAACAGGTCACGCTTGTTGCCTTTAAGAGCGGAAAACGCAATCTTTTTTCCATCCGGTGACCATGAAGGTGAGAGAATGTTATAGTAATCCAGGCGCTTTTTCAGGTATGTTTTCTTCCGGGAAATATCATAAAAGAAAATAGCTTCCTTCCCGCCGGATTTGGCTACGAAGACAATACTTTGCCCATCGGGGGAAAATGACATCCCCGATACGTAGGAATGCAGCGACTCGAGGTCACCGGAGCGTGAGGCTTTGACCAGGTGCTTGAGTATCTTCCCGTCTTTTGTTGAAATAAGTACAATTTCAGTGTAGTCGGACTTATCGGTGAAAATAGCCAGTTTATCACCTTCGGGAGAAAATGCCGGTTTTTCGTTGAAATATGAGCCGTCTTTACGGGCTTTTGTAAGTTGGGTGGCTATTTCGTCGACATCTTTTCGTTTGGCAATATCTGGCCAATAGCGGCGTTTCATTTCTTTTGAGAATTCTTCCCAGAATTTCTCCTCAGTTATTCCCAGTGTCTCCTTCAGGGTTTTGTTCATGGACAGGTACACTTTCCCTTTCCGGAGAATTTCCCCCAGTTTATCCTCGCCATATTTATCGGCAATATATTTTACCATTGCCTGACCTTCTTTGTAGGCAAGAAATCCCCCCAATGCCCAGGGTGGGGCAAGATATCCGTTTATCGTCGCATCACGGACAAACATATCCGCCCAGTAATCCCACCCGTGCCGGGATGAATACTCGGCATATCCTTCCGCATACCATAACGGTAAAGCAAACAACCGTTGACGGGAAAGCAACGAACTGAGTGAGTGACCATACAACAGGTCATATACGACTGCGTGTGTTAACTCATGATGTAACACATGTCGGAAATCTTCGTAGGAACCGGTAAACGGGATAACAATCCGATTTTTGAAAACCTCGGTAAAGCCGCCCACTCCTTCCGGGATAAGGGAAGGGATGATATTGGTCTGTTGAAAATCATTGTGAGAATTATAAACGAAAACAGGAACTCGTTGCTGAATAAGGTAGTTTAGCTCGTTACTTATTTCCGTATATGATGACTCCAGGACAGTAGCGGCAAACTTGGCCGTAGGGTATGCATCATCGTAAAAATAAATGTCAAAATGTCGGGTCTGAATATATTTCCAGTCAAAATCCTTGTATCGAACTTTATTTTTTCCGAATCGAACTTCCTGAGCTGATACCCCCAGGTTGAATGTCATAAGCAATACAAAAGCAAGCAGGGCTATACGTTTCATGAGAGTTGTAACCTCACAAGGGTTTTTTACATACCAGTGGTATGTATTTTCAAGTTGTTACCGATTCCTGAACTATTCAAGGAATATGGGTGCGAATCCGTTCTCATTTCGGCAATAGGAAAAACTCCATGTGTTTTTTTGGCATTTATGCCTGTTCTCTCCTAATATCGGCTCCGAGTGAGGACAACTTTTCCTCTAATTTATTATACCCACGATCGATATGATATACCCGGAAGACTTCCGATGTTCCTCTGGCAGCAAGACACGCCAGTACAATTCCGGCGCCGGCTCGAATATCCGAAGCCATGACCTCAGCACCTTGAAGTGATTTCACACCGTGAATAACAGCCTCGTTACCGGAAACGCTGATATCTGCACCAAGGCGACGAAGTTCCATCGTATGTGAGAATCTGTCATCAAAAACAGTCTCAGTGATATGAGAAGTTCCCGAAGCGATACACGATACTGCCATAATACATGCCTGAAGGTCGGTTGGAAAACCCGGGAACGGAAAAGTAGTAACCATCACCGGAGCCGGACGTTTAGGACCGGTAACGGTAATACTGTTTCTCCGGGTATTGACTTCGCAACCTATCTCACGGAGTTTATGGAGGACAACCTCTAATGCTGTAGGTGCGCAACCGGTTACTGTGACGGTTCCGCCGGTAATTGCTCCTCCCAGTAAATAGGTTCCAGCTACAAGACGATCGCCGGAGACAGAATATTCAATAGCTTTTAATTTTTTTACCGGTTCAATAACAATATTCGGTGTTCCGGCGCCATGAATTTTCGCTCCGGCATTGTTCAAAAAATTTGCTACATCTACTACTTCCGGGTCACAGGCAGCGTTGGTGATATATGTTTTCTCTTTCGCAAAGACAGCGGCAAACATGATATTTTCTGTACCGGTATGTGAAGGTCTGTCAAAATATACCGTGCCACCTTTTAACGGGGAACCCTGGGCGGTGACATATCCTCCCTTTTCCACAACCTCCGCACCAAGAGTTTGGAGCCCCTTGATATGGAAATCAACCGGTCGCGCTCCCAGCACACACCCTCCCGGAAGGGAGATACGAGCTTCACCAAGCCGCGCGAGAATTGGGCCCAGGGTGAGAAAAGACGCCCGCATTTGTCTCATAAGTTCATACGGGGCGGTGTTTTGTGTCACCTGCTCGGCATTTATAGTCATAACCTCTTTTTTCTTGTCATAGCTGATTTTTGCCCCCAGGTGCTCCATCACCTTGATTGTTGTAAAAATATCACGGAGAGGAGGAATATTTTTCAGAACGGTTTCTCCTTTTGCAATTAAAAGGGAGCCGAAGATTATGGGAAGAGCTGCGTTTTTTGAGCCATCGACAGCGATTGTGCCCTCAAGACGCCTGTTACCTTTTATGACAAACTTATCCATTCCATTCCTCACTGTTATGACATCTTCTACTCTAAAGTGATTAATATATTATGAAAAAAAAAGTTAAAATCTTCCAAAGAATGAAATAAACAGACAAAAAATCAGCAGGTGAATTATCCACCTGCTGATTTTCATGATGTATTGTTATCCGCAACTTTACAGTTTTATCAGCTCCACCCGTCGATTATTGGCTTTACCTTCGGGAGTACTGTTGGTGTCTATGGGTTTGGATTCGCCCCAGCCCTTGGCTTCCAATCTGTCAGGAGCAATCCCGAAGTTCTTGATAAGGTAGTTGCGAACCGACTCCGCCCGGTTTTGAGACAAAGTCATATTATGCTCGTCGGAGCCGTCACTATCGGTATGTCCTTCAATGGAAAGTCGCAGACTGGAATCATCTTCAAGCAACCTGCCGATATTTTTCAGGGTTTTGTATGATTCTCCTTTGATGACATAGGAATCAGGATCGAATAAAATTCCATGAGTAACAATTTTTCCTTCTTCATCAAGCTGCTCTCTCATGCTCTTACCGCCTTCGGCAAAGCGGAATCCTCTGAATAACATCGGATTATTTGGCTGGTCATACGGGTCAGCATATACCTGAAAACCAACCGGGTTGAATCCTTCTACTTTTGGGACATTAGCCACGCGGACATTATCAATAAAGCATTTCACAGAACGTTTGGTTGCCATAATACGCATGGTATGAATACCCTTGGAGAGCCTGTTTGACAGTGATTTGGTGGCTAAGTTTTTACCCAGTATATGGAGAGAAGTATTTTTACTATTGCTCAATTTCAGTGTCCCGATTATTTTATTGTTACTATCAATCCATCTAATGTTGAAGTAATGACCGCTTACCTTGGGACCATTATCGTATATTTCCAACTCAACGGTATATTTCTGGGGCAAGGGACCACGTGGAATTTTGGGGAGGATAGCTCCTTCATCGGTGCACATAATCCAGTTTTCCTTGCCAAGCCTGACAACTTCGAAAACTCCATGGTCCAAATCCCACCGATAGGGGAATTCTCCTTCTTCGTCATCTTTCATGTCATCATAAAAAATAACTTTGTTACCGGGGATAAAGTCATACTTGGTATAAAGAGTCATGTCCTCAGCCGCGGGAGCTTGTGCCGAAGCGGCAGGTGATGCCGCTGGTGTTCCTGTTGCTGTTTGGGGTGCCGGTGTTGCAGTGCCGGTCGTTGAGGAGCCGCCGTACTGTTGGGTATATTGCCCCTGACCGGTGTAGCGGTAATATTCTTTTGGTACTTCTTTGGATACTTTTTCAACTGTTTTGGCTAACAGAGTCCGTACCGCTTTTTCCATCGGCTGATTGGAATACACTCCCAAACCACCAACCAATGCCATATCATCCACCAACCCGCCACCGGCGATACTCGTTTTCCACTTGGTGGCTTTGCCTTCTAAAGTCATAGCTTTCAGGATTCGACGGGTACGGATATCAATCAACTTGATTTCCATCATGATTTTAGCTTCTTTTTTCTTAATACCAAACTTCCCAAAAGCCTTTTTCTTAAATCCCCCCAGTCCGCCGCCACTTCCTCCGGCATCCGGCTCAAATGATGTCACCGCACCGGTGATGAGGATATCAGCCCCTTCCATCAAGCCCTTCTGTGGTCCTTTGCCTTCTTCGACATATCCCGACTGACCAAGGTCAATCTCATCAGCAAGCTCAGCTACTTCTTCCTGGCTTGCCAACACGATGAACTTGCCGGTGTTGGTCAGTGCCGATGACAGCATTTCACCGATAGCAGC
>JAJRZL010000244.1 GCA_024275255.1 Candidatus Zixiibacteriota bacterium
AATGAGCGAGCCGGGGTGAAATTTAATGATGCGGACCTTATCGGGTTGCCGATCCGTATAACAATAGGGGATAGATCGCTAAAAGAAGGCAAAGTAGAGATAAAAGCCCGCTCCGAGAAAGATGTTGAGCTAATACCGGTTGAGGATGTGGTAACGGCTGTGAGGAATATAGTTTCGAGAATCAATTAGCTGATTATTTTGTTGCTTTTCAGGGGGATAGGGACTATATTATTCAACTTGGGTGGGTGCAAGCCCACTTTTTGTGTATAGGTTTAGTTTATGGCTGTTGAAGAATTAAAACAGCAGATAGAAGAATTGGTAACGAAACCACTGCTTGCCGAAGGTAGTGAATTGGTGGAAGTTGTGGTTTCGCGTTACAAAGGAAATGTGACGGTACGGTTGTTTGTCTATTCAGAACATGGCGCCACTATTGACGAATGTGTTCGTTTGTCGCGAATTGTGGGTCCTTTACTGGATGGAACCGATTGGTTTAAAAATGGTTATACATTAGAGCTGTCCACTCCGGGGCTTGATCGTCCCTTAACAGAAGCGCGTGATTTCAAGTACCGCATCGGCGAAACGGTTCGTGTGGAATTGGTGGACAGTGCAAAGAATAAGTTTACTGCCGAAATTATCGCTGCTGATGAACAGGAAGTAAGGTTTCGCACTAACGAGACCGAGCTTGCGGTTCCGTTGGCAGAAATAAAAAAGGCGAAAATTGTGTTTTAATGTTGGAGATTGAGTGATGTCATTTGACATGATTGAGGCAATGACCCTCATAGCCCGTGAGAAAAATCTTGAGTTCGAGTCAGTGCTGGAAACTCTGGAGGCAAGCCTTCTGGCAGCCGCCAAGAAAAAATATAATTTCACGGACAATCTCTCTTTCCGGTTTGACCGGAAGGCTAATGAATTGTTGATGATTGCTACCAAGCGGGTCGTGGAGAAGGTCGAAGATAAGGATATCGAAATAAGTCTGCCGGAAGCACAGGAGATTGACCCGGAAGCGCAGATTGGTGATGAAATCGAAATCTATATCGACTACGAAATGGAGTTTGGAAGAAACGCTATTGCAGCAGCCAAACAGATATTGATTCAGAAAGTCCGGGAAGCAGAGCGGGATCGTATTTACAACGAGTTTATCGATAAAGTTAATACCCTTGTCTCTGGTGTGGTGCAGCAGATTGATAAAGGCAATGTCATTGTTAATCTGGGGCGCGGCGAAGGTATCTTGCCGATTAAAGAGCAAATACCTCGTGAAAAATTCCGCCAGGGTGATCGTATCCGGGCGTATATCCTTGATGTGCAAAAGTCCATGCGTGGTCCGCAAATTATCTTATCACGTGCCTGTAACGAGTTTGTCCGAATGCTCTTTGCGCTCGAAGTACCGGAAATCTATGAACGGGTCATTGAGATTAAAGCTATTGCCCGCGAACCCGGCGAACGCACAAAAGTGGCAGTCTATTCTTCGGATGACCGTATTGACCCTGTCGGTGCGTGTGTTGGTATTAAAGGTGTGCGGGTGCAGTCGATAGTTCGTGAATTGAACAACGAACGTATTGACATTGTGCCATATTCATCTAATCCTGAAATTTTCGTGACACGCGCTCTTGCTCCGGCAAAAGTAGTGAATATAGAAGTTGACGACATAGAAAAGAAAATGACCGTCGCGGTTGAAGATGAAAAGCTTTCGCTGGCAATCGGTCGCAATGGACAGAATGCCCGCCTGGCATCCAAGCTGACCGGATGGAAGGTGAATATTATGTCCGAAACCGATTATAACGAAGCCAAACACCGCGAGGCGGAACTGTTGGTACCGGTTGGGCAGTTGGAAGGCGTCGGACCGAAACTCGAGGAACGACTTGCCGATGCCGATATCGGCTCTGTTCAGCGGTTGGCTCAAGCGCCCATTGAAGTGCTTCTAAAAATTGAAGGGCTTGGTCCCAAGAGTGCTGAAGCACTCAGCGAACGCGCCAAGGAATTTGTCGCTCAGTTGGAGCGTGAGTATGAACAGCGCAAAAAAGAAGAAGAAACTACGGAAGAAACAAAACCTGTTGATGAAAAGCTCACCGCCGAAGATGTTTTTGAGGATGATGAAGATTTTGTAACGGAAGTTGATGATGTCCCGGAGGTCACAGCACCGGATTTGGACGGTGTTGAGGATGAACAGGAAGAGGATTCAAAAGAAACGGAGTAAAAGCCTGCCTTGAGAAATTCTCAGGATGAGATGAGCCACGGGGAGGTTAAGAACAGATGACTCAAGAAAAGAAACGAATATATCAGCTCGCAAAAGATTATAAGATTTCTTCAAATGCCATGCTTTCAATTTTACGGGAGCTGAAATTTCAACCCAAGTCGCACATGTCCGTTGCCACTCCGGAGATGATTGCTGCTGTCAATAAAAAATTCGCTGAAGAGAAAAAAGAAGCGAAAAAAGAGATGGAACAGCGGGAACAGGCAAAAGCAACAGGTCGTAGCTCCGTTCGTATTGGTGGAATCAAAGTCGATAATTCGAAATCCTCCGTCGCCGGCTTGATGCGCAAGATTGAGAAGAAACAAAAACGAAAAGATCGCCGGAAACGGAAAAATCGTCATACCGTTGATAAGGACGCAGTGGTCAAAAGCTTCAAGTCAACGATGGCGAACCTGCAGAGCGGTTCGAAGCCAAAACGTCGTTATCGTCATTCCGGTGGTTCCGAGGAAGTGGCCAAAACACCTGATAATGTTCTTGAAGTTACTGAATTCATGTCAGTTGCCGAACTTGCCAAACTCATGGATCACAAACCAGCGGAACTGATTGCAAAACTGTTCGAATTGGGAATGATGGCGACTATCAATCAGCGGCTTGATTTGGATACAATTGAAATGATTGCCGCCGAGTTTGGGTTTGAAATAACCCAGATGGCAGAAATCGGTGATGCGAAGCGTGAAGAAGAACACGAAGAAGATCTCGTTAAACGTGCCCCGATTGTCACTGTGATGGGACATGTTGATCACGGAAAAACATCATTACTCGACTATATACGGAAAACAAATGTCGTTGCTGGTGAGGCAGGAGCTATAACGCAGCATATCGGTGCGTATGAAGTCGAGCGGAAAGATGGTCGGATTACCTTTCTGGATACTCCCGGTCACGAAGCTTTTACTGCCATGCGTGCCCGCGGAACACAAATTACTGATATAATAGTTCTCGTTGTTGCTGCCGATGACGGGGTGCAACCGCAAACGGTTGAAGCCATTGACCATGCCCGCGCTGCAAATGTTCCGATTATTGTTGCTATCAATAAAATCGACAAACCAAATGCCAACCCTGACCATGTGCGCACACAACTGGCTAACCACAACCTGGTTCCCGAAGAATGGGGCGGCAAAACAATCATGGTTGAAATTTCCGCAAAAACCGGTGAAGGGATAGACAAGCTCTATGAAATGCTTCTTCTGCAAGCGGAAATGATGGACCTGAAAGCTGACCCGAAAATCAAAGGGCAGGGGGTTATTATCGACTCCCGCCTTGAAAAAGGTCGGGGTCCTGTTGCCACGGTACTCATTCAAAAAGGAACATGTCGAATCGGGGATTCCGTTGTTGCTGGTGTAACGTATGGCCATATACGAACGATGACCGATGACAAAGAACGCCCTCTGAAAGAAGTGGGACCGGCGCGACCTGCCCAGATTACCGGATTAAATAAAGTACCGCAAGCCGGTGACAGTTTTATGGTGGTTGCCAGCGATCAGGAAGCAAAAGAGATTTCCGTTAAAAGAAGCCAGGTAAAACGTGAGTATGAAGTTCGTCGCAGCCTTGGTCATGTGACTCTCGATAAGATTTTTGATCGTATCAAAGAAGGACAGATAAAAGAACTGAAGCTGATTATCAAGGCTGATGTTGATGGCTCGGTTGAAGTGCTTTCCGATACTCTGGGCAAGATTATTACCGAAGAGGTAAAAACAAACATTATTCACGCCAGTGTCGGAGCAATAACCGAATCGGATGTGTTGCTTGCCGCGGCATCCGAAGCTATTATCATCGGGTTCCAGGTGCGTCCTGACAGCCGCGCCCGGGAAACGGCAAAGAAAGAAAAAGTCGATATTCGCTTATATAATGTTATCTACGAAGCTGAGCGTGATGTAAAACAAGCTCTGGCGGGATTGTTGGCTCCCACTATCCGGGAGAATGTTGTCGGTATGGCGGAAGTGCGGAATACTTTCCGGGTGCCAAAAGTTGGTGTTATTGCCGGTTCGTATGTCAAAGAGGGTCGTGTTTCCCGAAATGATAAGCTCCGTCTGATTCGCGACGGGAAGGTGATATACACCGGACAACTCAGTTCATTGAAGCGGTTTAAGGATGATGTCCGTGAGGTCAAAGAAGGATTCGAGTGTGGTATCGGTATTGAGAACTATGATGATATAAAAGTTGGCGACAACATCGAGTTTTATGAGCTTATCGAAGAAGCTCGAACCCTTGATTCTGTGGAGTAACCGTTTGCTTGGTAACTGTGTGTTTGAGGATTCATCTGGATTTACCCGCTGTCAATTCTTTGAAGGAAAAAAGGCGGATTCTAAAGTCGTTGATTACGCGGGTGCATAACTCATTTAATGTATCAATTGCCGAAGTTGCAGAAAATGATTCACTCCGTACCGCGGCTCTCGGAGCGGCAATTGTAGCCAATAACAGTAGGTATGCCTATCAGGTGATGTCGAAAGTGATACATAAAATTGAAATGACAGCAGATGTGGTACTTGGTGAGTACCATACTGAGGTGTATTAAACGATGAGACAGTTTCGTCGCTCAACTCGACTCGGTGAACAAATGTTGCGTGATATTTCAAATCTGTTTGATTTGGAATTAGCGGAGCATTCACCGGCTATGGTAACGTTTACCCGGGTACGGCTTACGGATGACCTCCGGTATGCAACGGTATATTATTCCGTCCTCGGTCAGGATAAAGAACGACATCTGGTAGCGGTGTATCTGGAACGAGAAAAAAAACGTCTTCGGTACATGGTGGGTGCTAATCTTCGTATTCGCCATATTCCGGAAATAACATTTAAGTATGATCCCTCTATTGAAGAAGGTATTCGAATAGAACAATTGTTGAATGAAATTAAACGCGACACAAAAGAAGAATAAAGATACAGTCTCTGCAAACGCCCCACTGTTGGAGATACACGAGCTCATCGATAAAAGTAAGCGGGTATTGGTAGCATCGCATATCGACCCCGATGGTGATGCGATAGGTACACAGCTTGCCTTTGCCGCATACCTGCGTTCGCTGCAAAAGGAAGTTTTTCTTATACGTGAAGCGCCGGTTCCGGCAAAGTACCGGTTTCTTCCTGATTCGGATAAAATTGTGCACATTGACAGTTATCCTGATGATTTCTCTGTCGATACGGCAGTAGTTCTTGAATGTCCGCATGTTGCGCGTACCGGAAAAGCGGAGAAATTTCTCAAACCGGAAACGGTGATTATCAATATTGATCATCATAGTGATTCCGGTTTTTATGGTACGGTCAACTGGGTGGAACCGGGACGTTCTTCGGTAGGGGAGATGGTCTACGAATTGTTTCTCGATGCAAAATTCGAAATTACTCCAGAGATTGCCACTCAACTTTACACCGCCATTTTAACGGACACCGGCAGATTTCGATTCCTGTCAACATCTCCACGAACAATGAAAATTGCTGGTGACTTGATAGCTGCCGGAGCAAACCCGAAGGAAATATGCGATCTCGTATATTTCAATTTGAGCCCATCGACGATGAAGTTAACCGCAAAGGTTCTGAACACTATTGAGTTTTTCGATAACAATTATGTTTGTATGTTGACTTTGACCAATAAGATGCTTGAAGAGACAGGCGCTGATATGTCCGAATCTGATGGGTTGGTTGATTTTACCTTATCAACTGCCGGAGTTGGAGTGGGGGTGTTGCTCAAAGAACAAGACGCTCACAATACGCGTGTATCTTTGCGGTCACGTGATGGCATCAATGTAGCTGAACTGGCAGCTCGTTTTGGCGGTGGCGGACATTTTAACGCCTCCGGTTGTACCATTCCCAAAAGCCTTGAAGAAGCAAAGCAGGAATTACTTCGTATTATCAAAGAGGTTTCTCATGGATAGGAAACATCGCAAATGGTATAATGGAATACTCCTGTATAACAAGCCGATCGGTTGTACAAGCCATGATGCGGTGACATCGGTGCGAAAAGTAATTGGTCAGCGTCGGGTCGGACATGCCGGCACTCTTGATCCGCTTGCCGAGGGCTTGCTTGTCATGTGTATTGGGAGAGCAACGAAAATTGTTCGGTTTCTCATTGATTGCGATAAAACATACGAAGCAGAAATACATTTGGGCAAAAAATCACGCACATACGATTCAGAAGGATTATATCAGGACCAGATGCCTAAGCTTGCTCCCGACATGGATGATGCCGAACTCGATGAGCTTTTGTCTCACTACCGGGGAAAAATAAAGCAGAAGGTACCGGTATATTCCGCCGTACGGGTAAACGGGCAACGTCTCTATCATGCTGCCCGTAAAGGTATCGCAGTTGAGACACCTGTCCGTGAAGTGGAGATTAAAGAACTTACCTTGCTTGATTACCAGAAACCGCTCCTTCATGTACGGGTTACCTGCTCATCGGGAACGTATATCCGCTCCATCGCTCATGATATTGGTCGTCGGTTGGGTTGCGGGGCGTATCTGTCACGTCTCAAACGGACATCCGTGGGGCATTTGACCCTTGGTAGCGCTCTTACACTACCCGAAATAGAACAACTGCACAACAGCGGTCGGTTGGAAGGACAATTGCTTTCCTTTGACAGGGTGCTTCCATACGGTGCAATTAAAGTAACGGATAGGTTCAAACCATACGTAATATCAGGGAAAGATATTAAACCTAAAGATATATTGGAGTTAGAAGGGGAATTTACCGTTGGTGATAACATCTTCTTAAAAGACAGCAACGGTCAGGTGCTGGCGATAGGAACAGCGGAATTTAATTCTACACAGCAACTTGAGACTGAAAAACTGGAGAAACTGTTTAGCTATACGAGAGTACTGAATTGACAACGACATTTATCAGAGGGCTGGAAAATTACTCCCGCAAAAGCGATCGCCCGGTAATTGCCACTGTTGGCACCTTTGACGGTATTCACCTGGGACATCAGGAGATTTTTCACCGGGTCCGGGTTCAAAGTGAACAGTTGCATTATGATGCTGTCCTTATTACCTTTCATCCTCACCCGCGAATGCTGGTGTCGCCGGATAATGTCCCCTTGCTCTTGACAACGATTGAAGAAAAGGGCAAGTTTATCCCGGATTTTTTTGATGGAAAGGTATTGATACTGGATTTTAACGAGCAGCTCATGAATATGCCGGCTGAACAATTTGTAAAAGAGATATTGGTCGATACTGTCGGAGTGAAAAAGCTTATCGTCGGTTATGACCACACCATCGGGAAAAATCGCAGCGGCAATATTACTGCTCTTGCCGAAATGGGTAACGCGATGGGATTTGAGTTGGAAGTAGTCGAGCCGATTATGCTTGATGATAAACCGATTTCATCTTCACGTATCAGGCGGGCAATGCAGGAAAACCGCTACCAGGATGCCCTTACCATGCTTGGTCATGATTATGCCATCTATGGTATTGTGGAGCGGGGGATTGGGTTAGGGAAAAAGCTCGGTTATCCGACAGCAAATGTAAATTACAATCCTCGGAAGTTGTTGCCTGCCGAGGGAGTTTATGCCTGCTGGGCTGAAGTAAACAGTGAGGTTTATGACGGTATGATGTTTATCGGTCGTAATTATTTTAACCCGGAGAAGAAGATTTCGGTGGAAGCCAACCTGTTTGATTTCGAGCAGGATATTTACGGACAGGAGATAACTGTTTACCCCACCAGGTTCGTGAGAGAAAACCGCAAGTTTGAATCGACTGAGGAACTGATAGCTCAGCTTGAAATAGATAAACAAGTAATTAGTAATATTATCAGTAAAGGAGCTCGTACATGACCTTGTCAAAAGAGCAGAAGGCGCAAATTATCAGTGATAATCGTTTGCACGATACTGATACCGGGTCGCCGGAAGTTCAAGTGGCGTTGTTAACAGAACGTATTAACCATTTAACAGAACATATGAAACGTCACAAGAAAGACTATCACACACGTTTGGGATTGTTGAAACTCGTCGGCAAACGCCGTCGGTTACTTGATTATCTCAAGAGAAAAGACCTTGAAAGTTATCGTGAGTTGATAGCACAATTAGGCTTACGCCGATAGGAAAACGGGAATAAATATTTATGCCACACAGAGTAGAATTTGAATTTGGCGGCCGGACGATGATAATTGAAAGCGGCAAACTGGCGAAACAAGCCAATGGTGCGGTTACCGTACAATTTGGTGACTCCATGGTGCTTTCGACCGTTTGTGCGCAACCGGAACCGAAAGAGGGATTTGATTTCTTCCCTCTGACAGTCGAATACCGTGAGAGATCATACGCAGCGGGTAAGATACCCGGCGGCTTTTTCAAGCGTGAAGGAAGACCATCAGAAAAAGAAATTCTGTCCTGTCGAATAATTGATCGTCCTATTCGACCGTTGTTCCCGGATGATTTTCGCGGGGAAACGCAGGTGATTAACTTTGTTATTTCACACGATCAACAAAATGATACCGATATCCTGGCACTTACCGGCTCGGCAGCGGCTCTTGCCATATCCGATGTGCCGTTTGAAAAAACTATTGCCGGGGTTCGGGTCGGTATGATCGACGGTGAACTTATTATCAATCCAACCATTGAGCAGATTGACGAAGCGGAAGCCTACATTACGATGGCTGGTTCCGCCGATGCAATAACAATGGTTGAAGGGGGAGGACGTGAAATCTCCGAGGAGCAGCTTATTGATGTGTTGATGTTTGGCCATGACCATATCAAAATCATCATCGAGAAGATTGAAGAACTCAAGGCGATGTGTGGCAAACCAAAGATGGAATACACACCGGTCTCTATTGACGAATCTTTAATCACCCGGGTGAAGGAAATGGTCGGAAATCGTCTTGATGAGTACAACCGTATCGTTGATAAAGAAACCCGTCGAGACAAAAAGAAAAAGATGACCGACGAGATTATCGAAGCCCTCGAAGAAGATTTTCCGGATAGCGCTTCTGATATAAAAAATATCATCCATGATATCGACTCGCTGGTTATGCGGAACATGATTCTCAATGAGAACCGCCGTATTGATGAACGTCAGCCCGATGATATCCGCGACATTACCTGCGAAGTCGGGTTTATCCCTCGTACTCATGGCTCCGCTATTTTCACCCGTGGTCAAACACAGGCGCTGGTGGCGGTGACCCTCGGGACAAAAGTTGATGAACAACGACTCGATGAGCTGGAGGGAGAATCAACCAAGAGCTTCATGCTCCATTATAATTTCCCGCCGTTTTCGACCGGTGAAACAAAACCGATTCGGGGCACCAGTCGCCGCGAAATCGGTCATGGTGCCTTGGCGGAACGGGCGCTTTTCCCGGTGATTCCCAGTGAAACCAGTTTCCCCTACACTATCAGAATTGTCTCTGATATTATGGAGTCGAATGGTTCCTCATCTATGGCAACAGTCTGCGGTAGTTCGCTTGCCATGATGGATGCCGGCGTGCCGATTAAATCCGCTGTTGCTGGTATTGCCATGGGGTTGATTAAAGAGGATGACAAAGTTGCTATTTTGACCGACATTCTTGGTGACGAAGACCATTTTGGTGATATGGATTTCAAGGTTGCCGGAACCAGCGAAGGTATCACCGCTATCCAGATGGATATTAAAATAAGCGGTCTCGATATTGAAACGATGCGTCAGGCGCTCGATAAAGCTCATACTGCCCGGATGAAAATCCTCGATATTATGAATGCTACCATTTCCAAACACCGTGACCAATTATCCGAGTATGCACCGCGGATTATCACTATCAAGATTAATCCGTCCAAGATAGGTGAGGTGATAGGTCCCGGTGGGAAAGTTATTCGGGCTATTGTCGAGGAAACCGGAGCGAAAATCGATATTGAAGATGATGGTACGGTTTTGATTGCTTCTGTCGATGCCGAAGCCGGGCGAAAAGCGCTGGAACGTGTGGAAGCTATTGTTCAGGAACCGGAAATCGACAAAGTATATCACGGTATTGTCAGAAGAATTACCTCGTTTGGAGCTTTCGTTGAAATATTCCCCGGAACCGATGGTTTGTTGCATATCTCCGAGATAGATAACAGCCGGGTGGAACGCGTGGAAGATTTCCTGAAAGTCGGTCAGACAGTAGAAGTGAAATGTATCAGTGTCGATTCTGACGGTAAAATACGGTTGTCACGAAAAGCTTTGTTGGATAATAACGGCGGTGGTGGTAAACACCATTCCAATCGTGACCGACGACCGCATCGACCAGTAAAACCGAAACAATAACAAATGCGTACGCTTCACGGCGCAGGTATTTACCATAAGACAATTCTCCCCAACGGATTGAGGGTTATCACCGAAAAGATACCCTCAGTTCGTTCGGTGTCATTGGGGGTCTGGATTGAAACCGGTTCCCGGTATGGAACTTCCGAGGAAAACGGTTTAACACACCTTATCGAGCACATGGTTTTCAAGGGTACGAAGACCAGGAACTCAAAAACAATTTCAACCGAACTTGAATCGGTTGGTGGCAGCCTGAATGCTTTTACATCACGGGAACATACCTGCTACAATGCTCGTGTTATCGACACTCACCTTGATATTGCTGTAGATATACTAGCAGATTTAACCTGTAATGCGACAATTACACCGGTGAACCTGAAACGTGAAAAAATGGTCATCCTTGAGGAGATTAAAGAATCATTCGAGAACCCCGGTGACCGCATTCACGATATCTTTGCCGAGGTATATTGGGAAGGTCATCCGCTTGGTATGCCGATTCTCGGAAGCGCGGAAAATGTGCTTCGTTTTCCAAGAAAAGCAGTTGTCAACTTTATTAAGCAACACTATCGCACCGAGTCGGTAGTTGTTGCCGCAACCGGGAATGTCTCCCACCAGAAACTGGTCCGACTGGTTAAGGAGAAAATCAACCTGGAACCGGGGAAAGCAAAGCCGTTCATTCCGGCAACACGTACCAATAAACACATCATCCACTGTGTAAATGGAACCAACCAACAAACCCATGTCTGCTTAGGTTTTCCCGGTCCGAAATACGCCTACCCGAAAAAAATGGCTGCTCTTGCAGTGAATACTTATCTCGGAAGCGGGATGTCCTGTGTGATGTTCCAAAAGGTTCGTGAAGAAAAAGGGCTGGCATATTCGGTCTATACCTATCAGGATTACTATCACGATGCCGGGATATTCGGGGTGTATCTGGGGACAGATAAAAAGCATGTTGCCATGGCAGTGGATATTGTCCTGCGTGAGCTGGAACGAATGAAAAAACGGCGTATGTCGAGTCTGAAACTGAAACAACTCAAAGACCAGCTTCGCGGGCAACTGGTGCTTGGCATGGAATCCACACCGGTACGCATGAGCCGACTTGCCCGGTATGAATTGTACCTTGGAACATATCGCTCGTTTGAAAAGACCTTTAAGGAAATTGATAACATCACTTCTTCGGATATTCTGGAATATGCCAACCAGACTTTTGACCGGTCAGCAGTAGTTATTACAACTCTCGGACCTGTGAACCGTAAAGAGCTCGAAAAAACCGTGTAGGGGAGAGGATGTGGTGCGATGCGCGATGCTTCCACCATACCAGTAATACTGGCGTTTCATAAACTAACCCCCCGGGTAAGTTACGGAGTAACAAATTATTCCCCAAAGCGGTTTGATAAACTCCTTGAATCTCTTCTGAGTGTTGGGTATCAACCATGTCCCCTTGATGATATTCTTACTCATAATCATTCTGTGAAGAAGTTTGCTGTTACATTTGATGATGGTTACCAGCATCTTTGCAGGTATCTGCCACCGATGATGGAAACGTATGGTATTATCCCCACCGTATTCATTCCCACCGGGTATATTGGCAAACGAAATACCTGGGATTACAGCTCTTTTATCAAACCTGAATATCATCTCAACAAAACTGAAATTCAAAACCTTGCTTCGCTGGGGGTAAAGTTCGGGACTCATAGTCATCGTCACATTGATTTGACTGGGTGTCCGCATACGGTTTGTGAAAAGGAAATATTACGATCTAAAGTGGTGCTTGAGGATATTCTCAGCGTTCCGGTAACAACAATAAGCTACCCGTTTGGCAGATACAGCGATACCGTATTGCGAATTGCTGCTGAGGTTGGTTACCAATATGGCTTTACCATGAGATTCCCTCATCTGACAGATTCCCGACTTACGCTGGGAAGATTTGCCGTATATAGTTATGATACCCGGTTTGCAATCTTTCAAAAAATCACCCGGGGTCCATTATATCCGCTTGAAAAGCTCAAAGCAACGGTCACCAACAAGCTGTCGGGAGGAACCCTGCTGTTAAACCGACTTACCCGACATACTGATAGTTGAACAAACCCTTGCGTGATTCGAGTCAATTTGCTACTTTGAGCGACTGTTGATACAGAAAAAGAGAGAGCAATAAAAAATGGCAATCCGTGAACAAACACACAGAAAGTATAATTTCAAAGAAATAGAATCAAAATGGCAGCAACGTTGGGATGAACAGCATCTCTACCGTGCACCTGAACTGCCCGAAAAAGATAATAAGTTTTATCAACTGGAAATGTTTGCCTATCCCTCCGGCGATATTCACATGGGACATTTTCGTAATTATATCATTGGTGATGCCGTTGCCCGGCAGCAGATGATGCTGGGTAAAAGTGTGCTTCACCCGTTCGGATGGGATGCTTTTGGTTTACCCGCGGAACGGGCTGCCATACAGCGGGGTATTCATCCCAGTGAATGGACTAATAAAAATATTTCTGTTTCACGGGCTACCCTGCAAAGTGTCGGTATCTCATACGACTGGGAGCGGGAAATATGCTCTTGTGATCCTGACTATTACAAATGGACTCAATGGATGTTTATCCAGCTATTTGAAAAAGGGCTGGCGTATCGGAAACGCGGGTTTGTAAACTGGTGTCCCGAAGATAAAACTGTCCTTGCCAACGAACAGGTTGTTGATGGCAAATGCGAGCGATGCGGAACCGAAGTTGTAAAAAAAGACCAGGTACAATGGTATTTCAAGATAACCGATTACGCTGACCGCTTGATTGATGACCTGGATTTACTGCCGGAATGGCCCGAAAATGTGAAAACCATGCAGCGGGAATGGATCGGACGTTCGCATGGAGCCGAGATTGATTTCACTATCGAAGATACGAACGAAAAGCTTTCAATTTTTACTACCCGTCCGGATACTATTTTCGGGGTGACATTTATGGCAATCTCACCAGAGGCTGATTTGCTGGAACAGCTGCCCCTGGAAGGTGAATATGCAACGAAAGTAGCAGAATATAAAAGGAAAGCACTTGCCAAGTCTGAAATAGAACGAACGGCTGCCAATGTTGAAAAAGACGGCGTTTTCACTGGCAAATATGCCATAAATCCTTATAACGGCGAGCGGGTCCAACTCTGGGTTGCTGATTATGTGCTTGGTGGTTATGGAACCGGGGCTGTGATGGCGGTCCCTGCTCATGATACCCGTGACTTTGCCTTTGCTAAGAAGTACGGCATTCCGATTAAAGTAGTTATTCAACCCGATAAGAATACTGTTTTGCATATCGAGGGGATGGAGGATGCCTTTACCGAGTATGGTCCGATGGTAAACTCCGGTCAATTTGACGGTCTTTCCGGAAAAGAAGCTATCGAAAAAGTAACTGAATATGCGGAGCAAAAAGGGTTTGGTCGCAAAAAAACAAACTACAAACTTCGTGACTGGTCCATTTCCCGCCAACGATATTGGGGATGCCCAATCCCGATTATTCATTGTGAAAAATGCAGTGAAGTTGCTGTTCCCGAAACAGATTTGCCGGTTTTGCTCCCACAAGTGGAAGATTTTCATCCTAAGGGCCGCTCTCCGTTGGCTGATGTACCGTCATATATGAATACAACCTGTCCCGAATGCGGGGGAAAGGCACAGCGGGACCCGGATACGATGGATACGTTTGTCTGTTCATCATGGTATTACCTGAGATATCTGGACCCCCACAATGATAAAGTACCATTTGACAAAGAAAAGGCTAAGCGATGGCTACCCATTGACTTATATGTTGGTGGTATTACTCATGCAACAGGTCATCTGATTTATTTCCGCTTTTTCCATAAGTTCTTACAGGATATTGGCTGGGTGGACTGTCCCGAACCGGCAAAACGGTTGTTTAATCATGGTATGGTCATGGACAGCAAAGGCGAAGTGATGTCGAAGTCTAAAGGTAATGTTGTATCGCCGATTGACCTGATGAAAAACCGTGGAGTCGATATTTCTCGCCTGGCTATGTTTTTTACTGCACCCTCAGAAAAAGAAGTTCAGTGGAGCGATGATTCTGTATCAGGGGTTGAGAAGTTCATTATAAATCGATTGTATCCACTAACAAAGGAATATCGTGGAACCTCACCTGACTTAAAGCATTTCTTTAATGCTAAGGGTTTATCAGGTTTTGAAAATAGCTTATACATTAAGCTAAACCAAACCATTAAGCGAGTTTCGGAAGATTATCCACGCCTGCAATTTAATACCTCGATTGCAGCTTTAATGGAATTAGTGCGGGATTATGACAGTAAACAAATAACTAATGATGTTTTCAATGATTTTGTCATTCTGCGGATAATCCAGATGATTGCTCCATTGGCGCCGCATTTAGCCGAGGAAATGTGGGAAATAACCGGACATGCCGAATCGGTATTCAAATCACCGTGGCCTGTATTCAACCCGGAGGCTATTGTTGGTGATACAATTGAGATAGCTGTTCAGATAAACGGTAAACTGCGTGATTCCATAAAAGTATCCGCCGATGCTGCACAGGAAGAAGTTGAGAAAGTTGCTTTTGAAAGCAAAAAAGTAGAATCTCACATAGAAAATAAGACTATCATAAAGAAAATCTACGTAAAAGGAAGAATTCTCAATATTGTTGTAAAGTGATCTGATTTTTCAATGAATGATTAATTAACGACAATAAGTTAACATAATACATCTTATGAGACAATAATTCGTAAGCAATGAAGCTGTCAATTGTTATACCTGTTTATAATGAGCTCTCCACTATCGAAGAACTTATTAATCGAGTCAAAGCCTCCCCTGTACCGGATAAAGAAATAATAATTGTTGATGACTGCTCTACAGATGGAACTCGTGAATTACTTCGCGACAAACTCTCTTCTTTGGTTGATAAAATTATCTATCAGCCAGAAAATGCCGGCAAAGGCGCCGCATTACGTGCCGGTTTTCAACATGCAACGGGTGATATTGTAATTATTCAAGATGCCGACCTTGAATATGATCCGGAACAATATCCCATGTTGATTGAACCGATTATCAGTGATAAAGCTGATGTTGTGTATGGCTCCCGCTTCATGGGTGGTGGTCCCCACCGTGTAGTATATTTCTGGCATTATATCGGCAACAGGCTTTTAACATTGCTCTCAAATATGTTTACCAATATCAATTTAACCGACATGGAAACCTGCTATAAAGTGTTTCGACGGGAATTGATTCAATCCATTGATATTAAAGAAAACAGGTTCGGTTTTGAACCGGAAATAACCGCCAAAATAGCTCAGAAGCATGTCCGAATTTATGAAATTGGCATTTCCTATTATGGCAGAACCTACGATGAAGGTAAAAAAATTAATTGGAAAGATGGTGTCAAAGCTGTCTGGTGCATCTTAAAATATAATTTATTTTCAAAGTAAGTGAATAATTCATCATAGCTCTTTTCTTTATTTTAAGTTTTCGATAATTACATAATACAGTGATACTTAACATATTATACGTGAAAACCATTTTCATTTATAGAAAAAAATACTTGGAGAAATGGTAAATGTGTCTTATTATCTAATTTGTAGATATATATAGTATGGTTTCAAGCCAATCATCAGGTTAGGTATGGAACCCCGGAGGAAAAATAATTTGAAAATATCACCTTTGTTAATAATACTCACTATTTTATTAGTATCCTCCTTACCTATACAAGCCGCCGAAAATATACCAGGTAAGAATAACAGGTTTATTGACCTTGATGGTGACGGATTTGATGATAATATGCAGGATATAGATAATGACGGTATTCCTGATATCACCGATAATGTCACCTTTCAGGAACCGGAAAAAACTGTGACTTCAATAGGAACAGGTATTTTTTCAAAAATTGAAGCGGCTCCGGTTAATTTGAGTCTATATACGGTTAATTCCCAGAGATTTGCGAGTCTGAAGTGTTGTACCCTATCCCTTATGCAAAATCGAGGCGGGTTTGGGGCAACTGATGATTTCGGTCCGGCTACCGGGATGAACCAGGGTTCGGGGGGAGGCAATTGTTCTGGAGGAATCTGTCATTAACAGAGGTATTGCGTGCATCATCGTTTGTTACTGTTTGCATGTTTCTTTACATTGTTGTTATTAATATCCCCCACGTATGGGGATATTGCTTATGAAGCTGGTGTCAGAGGTGGTTTCACCAATAACTTATACAATGATTCAACCGACACCGGGGATTCGTATTCAATTACCAGTATAAAAGCAAAACTCTACCCTGTTTCGAATGTTGAAGTCAATGTTATCGGGCAATACACGTTATATAATAAAATCAATAACTTAAGCAATTTCTATTATAGCGGACAAGCAACATATATCCCTTCTCATGGGGATGGTCCCCTCTCTATTTATATTTCAGGCAATTTTGACCGGGTACTGTATCGTAATGAACAAAAAGAATTTGACAATCAG
>JAJRZL010000245.1 GCA_024275255.1 Candidatus Zixiibacteriota bacterium
ACAGACTTACCCGGTCTCTGGCATCATATTACCCTTCCCGTATCCTCCCTTACCCGGGAGCTTTTCAAAACAGGTGTTGGCGTTGATGGTTCGTCACTCCCCGGTTTTTCAACTATTGAACATGGAGATATGATATTACTCCCGGATCCGAAAACCGCATTTGTTGATCCGTTCTTTGAAGCACCTACTCTTTCATTCATTGGTGATATCATGGAATCTCATAATAAAGTTATTCCATACTCACGTAATCCCCGTCGGGTTGCCGCGTATGCAGAGGCACAACTGGCAACTATCCGTGCTGGTTTACGTGCAATGCTGGGACCGGAGTTTGAGTTTTATGTTTTTGATAAAGTTAATTTCTTCCAGGGTCCGGACAGTGCTTTCTATTATCTTGATTCTGCCGAAGCCGAGTGGAATGCTGCTGAAGACAGCGAAAACCTCGGCTATAAAATACCATACAAAAAAGGATACCATGCCGCTCCACCAATGGACCGCACCTTCAACCTACGTGCTCAAATTGTCACCCTGCTTTCTCAAGTCGGGATCAAGCTGAAATATCATCATCATGAAGTAGGTGGCGGCGGACAACATGAAATAGAAATCCAATTCGCTCCGTTACTGAAAATGGCGGACAATGCCATGATGGTGAAGTACTTTGTGAAGAATCATTGTTTCCGCAACCACAAGTCAGCTACCTTCATGCCAAAACCATTATTCAACGAGCCGGGTTCCGGACTTCATGTACACCAATTCTTGGCAGACAGTAAAGGCTCGTTGTTCTTTGATGCGAAAGGTCCGGCTCGATTTTCCAAGATGGGGTTATATTATATCGGTGGTGTTCTAAAACATGTGGACTCAATACTTGCATTTACCAATCCATCTACCAATTCTTATAAACGCCTTATCCCCGGGTTTGAAGCTCCTGTTGCCGGGACATATTCTGAAGCGAACCGCACTGCCTGTATTCGTATCCCCGGGTATCAACGCGATCCGAAAATTATGCGTTTTGAGTTTCGTCCTCCTGATGGAACGATGAACCCGTACCTTGCTTTTGCAGCCATGCTTATGGCTGGTATTGACGGGATAAAAAATAAGATTGACCCCGGTATGCCAATCAATAAGAATCTCGATACATTAGCACCGGAAGAACTTGCCGAAATCCACCAACTGCCAACATCGTTGAACAAAGCGTTAAATGCCCTGGAGCAGGACTATGAATATCTCCTTACCGGTGGTGTTTTTACCGAAGATTTACTGGAAAACTGGATTAACATAAAGCGTAACGAAGTAAAAGAAATACGAGTTCGCCCCACACCATACGAATTCGAAATGTACTATAACATCTGAACTATATTTGCACCCGGTATTATACTTGTACCTGAAGCCACCTGCCGCGTCGATAATAAAAATAGAATAATGTGCTCGATAAGACACCTGAAAGAGCCAGTACCCACCAGACAGTAGTCACATCACATTCAAAGAAGCGGGTGAATATAAGAATGGGTATTACCTGAAAACCCCATGAGTGCAGTATAGATACCACCATGGAGGGAGTATTCAGCCCAACCCCCATGTGAATTTCTTCGAGCATAATAAAGGCGCCAAAAAATGGAAATCCAACTGCCATAATTTGCAGAAGTTCAGTACCAATAGCAATGGTCTCAGGATGTTTGAAAAATATCCCCATGATGGATGAAGCATAAATATAGGCAATCAACCCTAAAACCGACATTATACCTACACCGAGCAGGATTGATTGATCGGCAGTTTTTTTGGCGCGTTCATATTTTTTTCCACCCAGATTATGACCGATTAACGATGACAAACCGAGCCCGATTCCTACCAGCAACATGATACCGAAGGAAAATACCTGGGTCCCTATTCCATACGCAGCTATAACAGCAGTACCATAAGAAGCTACAAGCGGCGTGATAATCAATCTTGAACCTGAAAACGATAGTTGCCCCAGCCATGCCGGAATACCAATTTTGACCATTTTCCACATGGACCATAGAGATATAGCCTGTTTTCCTTTGAGATGCAGCCTGATGGAAGTAAAACCACCGTAAAAAAGCACTATCCCCACAAAAAGAGTAATAACAAAACTCAGTACCGACGCATAAGCGGCACCGACAATCCCCATTGCCGGTAATCCCCCCCACCCAAAAATAAAAACCGGGTCAAGAATAAGGTTCAAAATATTAGAGCTTATCATCAATACCATCGCCATGGCAGGATTTGCGATACCTCGCATGGCAGTAAATATCGAATACATAGTAAATGCCAAGGGCAAGCCTAAAAACATCACACCGCCATATTGGATACCCATTTCGAGGACTTCATCTCGTGCACCAACTAAATAAAGCATAGTACCAGCAAAGAAATACCCAAACACACCAATGATACTTCCAAATATCATTTTCAGAGCAAGCGTTTCTTTAATAGCTTTTTCTGCGGCATCAAAGGCTTTTTCGCCATACCTGCGTGAAATTATCGCAACCGAACCCGGACCGACCAGTTGATTGAATGCGAAGAAAAACCACAGGATATTTCCAAAGAAAGTAATGGCAGCCACCCCTGATTCATTTCCGGGCAGCCGTGAAACCCAATAGGTATCAACCATGGTATAGACATGCTGCACTAAAAAGCCGAACATCGACGGTAGCCCCATTTTCAAAATTGAGCCGATTATCGACCCTTGCGTATAATCAGTATATTTTTCTACCCTGTTGTCAGTCATGGCGTTTCCAATCTTATTGAGTAACATACTTACCAATCTCAACAATAGCAATTGAATATAATCAAGCCCTGAAAATGTAAATAATTACCAAATAATACTTGACAAATATATCGCTGTTTTTTATAATATGTCAGCGTAGGTTAGAATCAATGACGACTGGCATCTTTGAGAAATCAATATAGTTGTTACTTTTTGCAGTATTGCAATTAGAGAATATTCTCTCCTCATCTTCAATAAATAATACATTTTGTATTAGCATTGAGTAATAATGTAAATACAAGAACTTAAAATATCTCCTCTACCATTGATTGTTACAACAATGCAATGCTTTGTAAGAAAAGATTATGTTCTTACAAAAATTGCCGAGTAGCAGCGTGGTACTCCTAAACATCGATAATCGGCAATAATATCCAAGGTAATAATTCTATATGGTTGCCGTTTGCGAAAAAAGTAAAATCACCGGGCACCAGTTAGCAGTTACTTTTCTGTATGCCGGTAGTTCAGCATTGCTGCTTTCGCTCTCTCATATGAACACCGAGTACTGGTTTATCTCGTTTCTGGCACTTGTTCCATTCCTGTGGCAGGCAACCAAAGGTTCTGTAAAAAAAGCATTGACAGTTGGCTGTATGCTGGCGACATCATACTGTTTTGCCATTACCCCACTCACGGCATCAATATGCAGTTGGGATATGCTTCTTAAACTTGCAGTTCTCAATCTCTTTTTTGGAATGTATGCAGTTCTTGTAAACAGAGTTA
>JAJRZL010000246.1 GCA_024275255.1 Candidatus Zixiibacteriota bacterium
AGAATGCTGAAGTACGGTACGGTGAAATGGAACAAATGCCGGTAGCTGACGCCGAAGTTGATTGGATTATTTCCAACTGTGTTATCAACCTGTCACCTGAAAAAGAAAAAGTCTTTGCTGAAGCGTTTCGGGTTTTGAAACCAGGTGGTCGAGTGATGATATCCGATATCGTAACCCTCAACCTTCCTGAGAAGTACCGCGATGATATTAGCGCCTGGGTCGGATGTATCGCCGGTGCAGTAGAGGAAGATGAATATATCAAGTTAATGAAAGATGCCGGTTTTGAAGATGTCCGTATTGTAGATAAAATGGTATATACTGCCGATTCCCTGGGAACACTTGCCAACGATGCTTGTGGATGTGGCGGCAGCGAAGAAACCATTTCACCGCAGGTGGTTGATAAATATGCCGGTAGAGTGGCATCAATAAAAGTTTCGGCGCGTAAACCACAGCCGTAATGATTGTACACTTCATTAACTTGATAACACGAAATAACATAGACCAAATTGGTAAATGACTTGACAGATAAACGGGATTTGATATATTCTCAGCCTGTAGTTGTTTTAGTTAGTGCAAGGTTGAATATTTTTTCTATTCCAACTTGCTTGATTTTTTATAGGAGTGAATAATGCCAAGTATTACAAACATCGAAGGCATCGGGGAAACTTACGCAGAGAAACTAAAGACCAAAGAAATCACCACTACGGAAGCCCTCCTGGAAAAAGGCGCAACTCCCAAGGGAAGAAAAGAGATTGCCGAAGCTACCGGAATCAGCGAAAAGCTTATTCTTCGCTGGGTCAATATGTCCGACCTGTTTCGCATCAAAGGTGTCGGTGAAGAATACGCCGATCTTCTGGAAGCTGCCGGAGTGGATACTGTTCCGGAACTGGCACAGAGAAATGCGGCAAATCTCTATGAGAAAATGACCGCCCTTAATGAAGAGAAAAAACTGGTCCGACAGGTTCCCTCGACTGATATGGTTACCGAATGGGTAAACCAGGCCAAGGAACTGCCGCGCGTTATTTCTTATTAAATGTAATAACAACCATTTATTGACATATTATGAGAAAAGATGACAGATAACATATCTGTCTCTTTTTTCATATAAGTCAAGGTTATCAACATAAATCATACGTATTGGAATTATGCAGGATTTCGAAAAACTCGGGCTCTTTTATCTTGGGAAAGAATACGATTATCAGGAAGGCAATATTCTTGATAACTTGTTGATGTACGACTCCAGGGATCTCACCACCCATGCGGTGTGTGTCGGTATGACCGGCAGTGGGAAAACAGGGTTATGTATCGGTTTACTGGAAGAAGCTGCCATTGATGGTATCCCGGCGATTATTGTTGATCCGAAAGGGGACCTATCCAATCTGCTGCTTACTTTCGACAACCTGAGTGCGGAGGAATTTCTCCCGTGGGTCAATGAAGCCGAAGCAGAGAAAAAAGGAATCTCCGTTGCGGATTTCGCACAACAACAGGCAGAGCTTTGGAAAAACGGTCTGGCAAAATGGGGACAGGACAGTAAACGAATAACACGCCTGAAAGAAGCTGTTGATTTTGCGGTATATACTCCCGGAAGTTCGGCAGGGTTACCGGTGTCGATACTCAGTTCTTTCGATGCTCCTGAAGATGCCATTATCAATGATCCTGACTTATTACGAGAAAAAATAAACACAACTGTTACCAGTTTGCTAAACCTGCTGGATATCGATGCTGATCCGGTCCAAAGCCGAGAGCATATTCTTCTTTCTGTTATTCTCGATACCTTCTGGAAACAGAAACAAGGATTGGATTTGGCTGGATTTATCATGGCAATTCAGACACCACCGGTATCACGAATTGGGGTATTCAGTCTTGATTCCTTCTTCCCTGAAAAAGACCGGTTTGCACTGGCAATGAAGATTAACAACCTGATGGCTGCTCCCGGTTTTTCAAGCTGGCTGGAAGGAGAACCATTAAAGATTGACAACCTGCTATATACCGGGAGCGGGAAGCCGAAGCTGTCTATTTTCTCAATCGCTCATTTGAATGACTCCGAACGGATGTTTTTTGTTTCACTCCTGTTGGCTCAAATCCTCGGTTGGACACGTTCACAGTCAGGGACTTCAAGTCTGCGGGCGCTTTTTTACATGGATGAGATTTTCGGATACCTTCCCCCGGTTGCCAACCCACCCTCAAAAGCTCCTCTGTTAACCCTGCTAAAACAAGCGCGAGCATTTGGATTGGGAATTGTTCTGGCTACCCAGAACCCGGTTGATCTCGACTATAAAGCCCTTTCCAACACCGGAACATGGTTTATTGGACGACTGCAAACCGAACAGGATAAAAAACGGGTATTAGATGGCCTGGAAGGTGCTGATACAAGTGCAGGCGGGAAATTTAACCGCAAAGAAATTGAAAATATACTTTCCGGGTTGGACAAACGGGTCTTTTTGATGAACAATGTTCATGATGACGAACCGGTTGTGTTTCATACCCGGTGGGTGCTTTCTTACCTGCGTGGTCCTCTTACAAGGCACCAGATAAAACAACTGATGAAGGACAGAAACAATATCGCTCTCTCCAAACAAACAGGAAAACCAAACTATCCTTCACAATCTGTGTTACAAACCAAAACCAGGAGGAAAGTGAAGCCAAAACAAACCAGACCAGCGTTCCCCCCCGATATCTCACAATATTATTTGCCTATCCCCTCCTCTCCCTGTAAGAGTGGCACATATATCTACAAGCCGATGCTTCTCGGTATCGGTACTATGTACTACGCAAACGCTCGGATTGGAATTGCAACGGAACATACGAAAACATATATCACTGATTTTCCTCTCCGCCGTAGCGGCAATGTCTGGAACAATGCAAGAACATTGGATATCTGCGAAGACGATCTTGAACAGTTCCCAGATGAGGATATCCCTTACACTGATGACTTCCCCTCATCGGCAGGTAAACCCGAAAACTACCGAATATGGGAAAAAAGTTTTGTTGATTGGTTATACCATAATGAGACCCTCCCTTTGCTGAAAAGCTCATCATTGAAGATGGTCTCACAGCCGGGGGAATCCGAACGTGATTTCAGAATCAGATTACAACTTCAGGCTCATGAAAAACGGGACCAGCTTATCGAAAAGCTCCGAACCAAGTATGCCCCCAAGATAGACAGGCTCGAAGACCGTATCCGTCGGGCGATACAGCAAGTCGAACGAGAAAAAGAACAGGCGAAACAACAAAAGCTCCAAACCGCTATCTCTTTTGGAGCTGCTATTTTCAGCGCTTTTCTTGGCAGAAAAAAGGTAAACCGCTCCGCTCTTGGGAGAGCTTCAACAACCGCCCGTGGTGCCGGACGAATCTGGAAGGAATCACAGGATATTGACAGGGCAAAAGAAAATGTCGAAGCCCTGCAGGAACAGCTCGAGACATTGCAGCAACGTATGAAAGAGGAGATTGAGTTCATTCAAGCGAGTATTGCTCCTCAGACGGAAGAATTGGCACAAGTATTGATTAAACCAAAGAAAAAAGACATTTCAATTTCTCTGGTATCATTGGTATGGGTTCCCTTTTGTATTACCAGGACACAACAAGAGTACTCACGATAAACAACCCGTAACTCATTTTCCTAAACTTTTTGGAGGAAACGTGGAATTATTAAACCAACTCACACAGAATCTCGGTATCGACGAAAACCAGGCAAAGGGTGGTGCAGGGTTACTATTTAAATTTGCGAAAGATAAACTCAGTGGTGACGAGTTCAGTAAAGTTGCCGGAGCCGTTCCCGGTATAACCGACCTGATAAACGCCGCTCCATCCGATAACGGCGACAGCGGTGGCGGTTTGTTAGGCGGGCTTACCTCTGCGTTGGGCGATAACATGGGCGGACTTGCCAGCCTTGCTGGTGGTTTCTCAAAGCTTAATCTCGACTCTGATATGATTGGCAAGTTTATCCCGGTAATTCTTTCCTTTGTTCAGGCAAAGGGTGGTGATGGAATCAGCGGGATACTTTCCAAAGTGCTGAACATGTAACTACTGTCTCAATTATCAGTCAGGTCCAAAACCTGTTCGTATGGTTCAATAGAAAAACGGCAGTACCGATACCGGTCTGCCGTTTATTTGTTCAGTATCAACCTGCAAACTGCAGTCGAGATATTACCCTCACGTAAATCGACTGCTGCAACTGGTAGGAGCACAGGTAGAACAGCCGGACGACAGCCCCTTGGAAGAAACAAGAGAAATTACCCGCAACACATTCTGTGATTTACAGGTGGGACAAGGGACTAATTCCGTATCAGTGCTTACCAGTTCCTCGAATTTTGTTCCACAATCAGTACACTGGTACTCGTAAATCGGCATATCTCACTCACCTTCAACTTACTCTACAATCGCCATAACCGCACCGGTCAATGCCCCTACCGACGTTGGTATGTAGGGGTTGCACATCAGCGGTCATGTCGATCCGACACTAATATACACAAAAAATAAGCCAAATCCAAGAATTCCACCAACTAATGTAAACAAAATTGTCCGTTTATTGAAAATCCGTTTCATAATATTATATAATCGACATCCGTTCGTGTTATCTCAAGCCGGGCTGCTAAATGGATGCCGCAATCACGTTTTTCAGGGTTTCTTCCACCCCTTCAGCCAATTCGTTCAACCCGGCTTCCGGCATCATTTGGGAAATCATCGTCGGACGTCCCAGCATAACCACTGTTTTATCATTTTCGGTATATACGACAAACTTACAGGGCATGAATAAAGATACATGAATATCATTCCCCAACGCCTGATTTGCAAACCCGGCATTACATACTTCAATGATTTTCAACGGCTTAATCTCAAACCCCTTCTCGGATAGCGTCTCCTTGACATCATGAACAGCAAGTACCCGAAACTTGTGTTCTGCTGTTTGTTTTTCGATATTCTCGACAACCGTATCAAACGACTTGTCCGTTTCCACTTTGTACACAAAATGTTCTAACATTACAACCCTCTTTCAGTTTTGTTATCCTTATCCCAGTTAGATAAGATAATCCAGGAAATGATTCACTTTTTATTCGGGTATAATTTCATAACTGGTGGTCACTTTCGCCTCATGGACAACGGTCTGGCTGACCGAACAATATTTTGCTTCCGAAAGCTCAATTGCCTGTTCTACCTTTTTGCTGTCGATATCTTTTCCTTTGACAATATACTTGATTTCGAAAGTATGAAACCACTTGGGATATTCTTCTCTTTGGTGAGCAATGACTTCAATCGTCAATTCGGTAACATTCTGACGTTGTTTTTCAAGAATACGGATAACATCAACACCGGTGCAGCCGGCAATGCTATATAACAGCAATTCAGTCGGCTGGTAACCGGACTCCTGCCCTCCTGCTTTTTTACTGCCATCGGTAATTATCTTGTGTCCGAATTTTGAGATACCTTCAAATGTAATACCACCTTTCCACGACAATTTTGCGCTGAGCATATCGGGCTATTTCCTCCTTGTCATAATATTAATCTGTTACCGTTTCCCTATTTTGAGGGGTCAACAAATATCAGGGCTGAATACTCCTATCCAGCATACAATTTGTGTGGAAGAATAGTGAACAAACAACAGATTGACAACCCCATTTACTTGTTAAGAAGAGCAGGACTCTTATGATTCTACCATTATGTTATTGACAGTCATGTAAGCAAAACCGTTGTAGTCTTGCCAACAGCTTAATATTTATGAAACAGGAGCAAAACCTCCCATCTTCTTTTTTACTCAACACGCTCGTAACTACACAGACAACACATATTCCTTCGAACAACTCTTTACAACTTATCCAGTTGTTTTTCCAAATCAACAGTCGTTGAAGCCGGCAATTGACAGACTGAGTTACGGCATACATACGCCTGAACCTTCCCCGTAGAGAAGCGGTCCTCAAATAACGGAAGGGGAGATGAACCGTCGGTGCTGACTGCCAGTATTTTGTTGGGCAAATACCGTCGGTACACTTCCTGAATCATGGCTTCACGATCTTTTCCATCACCAACAATGACAATTTCGATTTTATCATGAAGGTAGTAATCTGCTGCCAGAACTGCCGAAGCCATAGTACCGGGATACTGCATAATCAACCCGGAAACAGCCTGCAGTGCTTTTTCACCAGCTTCAAGATACGTCTTCTTTCCTGTAATTCGATTCAACTTGAACAAATTGCTAATCAAGAATGACCCTGCCGCAGGAAGTGCACCATCGGTTTCTTCCTTGGGACGGATAATTAAATCGGTGTTGGCAGCCGGTCGTAAGTAAAACGTACCGTTGTCATCCATAAACAGTGATATTGCCCGGTCAGCTAATTGGGAGGCAAATGTTATCCAACGGGAACTATTGTCAATATCGGTCTCGTATAAGTCCAGCAACCCACGGATATAGTAAGCATAATCCTCAAGAAATTCACCTTCAGAGTGAACACCTTTCCGGTATGAATGAGTAAGAGTGTTGTTTTTATAGAGAGTCCCTTGTATAAATTCAGCATTTCGTCGGGCAGCGTCGAGATACCGTTTATCACCGGTCACCTGATACCCTTTACAAAGAGCAGTCAGCGCTAAACCATTCCATGATGTCAATATCTTATCATCTGTAAGCGGACGGACACGTTTGGACCGGGCTTTGAGTAATTTTTGTCGGTTTTGTTCGAGGAACTCATCAAAATCTTTCATCCCTGCTTCTTTTTTTACTTTATCGGAATACGAGGTAACATGCAGGATATTTTTTTCTTCAAAATTGCCAAGCCTGGAGACATTGTAATACTCACAAAACAGGTCCGATTGTTCACCAAGGACAGCATCGATTTCCTTTTTATCCCAGAGATAAAATTTTCCTTCTTCGCCTTCACTGTCGGCATCGAGAGAAGAATAGAACCCGCCGGATTTATCGGTCATTTCCCGTAGAATGAAGTCAAGTGTTTCTCTAATAACTTTCAGATATAACGGTTTGCCGGTTATTTGATAAGCCTCGACATATACCGGAACCAACAACCCATTGTCATAGAGCATTTTTTCAAAATGTGGCACCAGCCATTTCCGGTCGGTAGAGTAACGGGCAAACCCACCGCCAATCTGGTCATAGATACCACCATGTGCCATGGCAGTGAGAGCTTTTTCAGCAGCTTGTAGATAACCGGTATCGTGGCTGGTTTTATAGTGACGCAGAAACAAGGATAACTCAGTCGCATGGGGAAACTTGGGAGCATCGCCGAATCCGCCATGTACCTTATCAAACCCGCTCATCAATGCTTTGGCGCTTTTTGCAAGAACATCAGAATTAAGATTACCGGGAGCAACAGCCTGACGAGTAAGATAACCACTCACTTCCTGA
>JAJRZL010000247.1 GCA_024275255.1 Candidatus Zixiibacteriota bacterium
GGATTATCTATGCCATCTTTAATTATTTCAACAGCAAGTGGCAACAACCCAAAGCAAAGATCAAACCCATCAACCAAGTAACCAAAAAAGTAGCATAATCAAAATGGTTACACCTTTTTACACACAATACTTGACATTACCGCAATATCTCCCCTCCCTCAAAAAACTTGACAACTTCTCAATGAAATGGTATCATTACTATGAGTTAAAGACGTGGGTGTTGTTTTGGTAGGGTGGATACCCATCACATATTTTTATGCAGGTGTTGCGAGCTAAGGGAGTGGTTTATATAACAAATAGTAGCACAGCTTTATGAAATAAAAGTACCTGCAAATCCTGCACAGGTTGATTCTTTTACTCCGGAAGCCAACCTGTTCCCAGTGCCCGGTAATACTACCACTATTTATTACCGGGCTTCTCATTGTTTCCTATGACCAACTTAACCAATCATTTAATTATTATCAGTGAGATATTGTGTAATCAGCTCTATCTGTCGTTGCGATAATTTAGCACGTTTCCCATACCGCTGCACCAGGGGAAGCCACTGGTCATCAGTTTTAAGCGACGGCTGCGGCAACGTATGGCAGGTCTGGCAATACGTTCTGAATATCTTCTCTCCTTGTGACATATCTTTCTTATATCCCCCCGCACAAGCTGCGCCGATGATTGCCACAGAACATATAGCAAGCAATACTATCAAGCGCATCATAACTCAACCCCCAATAAGAACCGTACCCGCCCGTCATTGCCGCTATCTGACAGACCAACCACATATCCAAGGGTATAATAGATATTACCTGATGCAAACGAGATTGTCGGTCCGATATAAAAACTGCTTTCTGTTTCAGTGTCCTTGAACTTAAAACGTCCTGAGGTTTCAACACCCAGTGAAAATGAATAGGAAAATTCATATCCCAAACCAATATCATACCCCAACTCGTGAACCGGCTCACCGGGTGCCCAGTAAAATTCATACACGGGATTGACCGCCAGCACATACCGGTTGAAATGCTTTCCTAAAATCAATTTCAGTTCGAGCTTATTTTGTTTCGCAAGGTCCGTCTTTCGGCTGTATTCCAGATACAACAGCGGATCGAAAAACAATATCCCGGCAGGAGCCAGCCGATACCGGGTACGAACCTGAAACGCATCCCAGCGAAACGCCTCCCCTTCCGGCTGAATAAAAATTTGATAAAGAGAAAAATCCCAGACCGGGGTCAACCCATGCTCAATTTCAACCCGGTATTCCCAACTGTCAAACCTGTCCAGTTTGGTCGTCTGATAAAGTTCTAACTCCGAAACTCCGGGAGCAATAGTGGCATATTGATAAGTCCACACAAATTGTCTCCGGTCGGCATGAGCCGTTGCCGCTGTCAGCCCCAAAACCACCAGCAAATACATACACATCTTCTTCATACGATCTATCCAACCTTTCACCAAATGAAAATGAAATTCATTATCAATTACATAACGAAGCCAATAATAGGCTAAATGGATTTATTCTGTCAAGTATTATTTATAAAAAAACCACCCCGGTCAAAAAAACGATTCAGGGTACAGCATTTTGATAAAAAAGAAAACCGGCGGATATGTATTAGGATAAAAAACCTTGCTACTACCAACTGCTCTTTTTCAATTGATGTTTGGCCATGACGGATGATTTACCCCGGGAGTATTCCTCACGATGTTGACAGTCCGCAGAAGAGATTACATATTGTGAGTAATCAGGGAGGCAACAAAAGAGAAATCGATCTCATAAAAAACCCAAGCAGGTTGGGTGATACCTGCCTGGGCGGACGATATTAGGTAATCCACAGAAAGAGTAACACTTTCCGATTGCACCCTCAAAATATGAAAAAATGCAGTCTTGTCAAGGAAAAAGTTGATATAAACATTAAAAAAACAAGATGGGTATTATTTTCTGAATAAGAATTATTGTGATAATACAGACTTCAAACTGTCCCAGATACTATTTAACCTTTCATCCAATATCTCATCACTATATATATCAACATATTTATAACAGAACATATCCACAAAAAATGTGGATAAGCTGTTAACAAGTTGTTTCTTTCTCTGTAACTCTTTGTAAAAAAGTATATTATCTATTTCTGTATTGTTAAAAAAAGTTTTTCCGGTTGTCGTAAAAAAATTCACCTTTGTATCCCACTAAACAACAACAGATTATATCCTTTAATTTTTTTATCATCATTGATTTCCCGTGCTTTCATCTTTTGAAATAAAATTCATCTCCCCGTAGTAACAAGAGTAACAAGAACCTATAATTTTTTTATCAAAACCACAACTTTTAGTGGATTGAACTTTCCCATCTACCCTATCTTGTGGCTACCTAAAAATTGGAATAATGTTTTTTAGTTCGTTGTGAACAAAATGAACTCAGGATAAATGGAAACGAGGTTTTCGGGGATTTGATCGCATACATCTGGTTTTTTCCGAATTCCGAAAATCTCTTTTAGAGGATACAGGAGGTCCTAATTGAAAATAACGCGGTATTTTACGCATGAGGGAGAGTCGCCATACAGCCGCATAAATTTTGTAAAGCGCTCATCGAAGATTGTCAATCCTGATGGAACTGTTGTGTTTGAACGCAATGATGTCGAGGTTCCGGAGTCCTGGTCGCAGGTAGCCGTTGATATTCTGGCACAGAAATATTTCCGCAAAGCTGGTGTTCCCCAAGTTAACGAACAAGGGGAACCGATACTGGATGAAAATGGAAAGCAGGTTATGGGTGGAGAATCAGACTCCCGCCAGGTATTCCATCGTCTTGCCGGATGCTGGCGTCACTGGGGCGAAGAATATGGTTATTTTGATTCTGAAAAAGATGCCCAGGTTTTTTATGATGAACTCTGCTACATGCTGGCATCGCAAATTGCCGCACCGAATTCACCGCAATGGTTCAATACCGGATTGTACTATGCCTACGGTATTACCGGCAAACCCCAGGGACACTATTACGTAGATCCCGAAACTCATACACTCGAAGAAACCGGCGGAGCATACATACGACCACAACCACATGCCTGTTTTATTCAATCAGTCAAGGATGACTTGGTAAATGATGGCGGTATTATGGATTTGTGGGTTCGTGAGGCACGCTTGTTCAAGTATGGCTCCGGTACTGGTACAAATTTTTCGAATATCAGGGGAGCCGGGGAAAAGTTATCCGGCGGCGGCAACTCTTCCGGTCTGATGTCATTTCTTCGCATTGGCGACCGGGCAGCGGGAGCGATTAAATCCGGTGGTACCACCCGAAGAGCCGCAAAAATGGTAACTCTTGATCTCGACCATCCCGATATCGAGGAATTTATCGCCTGGAAGGTTATCGAAGAGCAAAAAGTGGCTGCCATGGTTGCCGGTTCACGGATTATCCAGGACCAGTTGCAGGCAATAGTTACCGCTGCCAAGGTCTCCGGGACGAATGGCGATAGTGTCTTTGAAACGAACCCAGAAAAAAACAAAACGTTAAAAGAGGCATTAAAAACTGCTCGTCGTTATGCGGTACCGCAGGCATATATCAAAAAAATACTCGACCTGATTCAGCAGGGTATAACCGATATCCAATTTATCAAGCTGGATACTAACTGGGAAGGCAGCGCATACGCTACGGTCTCCGGTCAGAACTCAAATAATTCGGTTCGTATTCCCAATACATTCTTTGAACGACTCAAGGCTGGTGAAGACTGGCAGTTGATTCGCCGTACTGATGGTCAGGTTGCCAAAACCGTATCAGCCTCGGAGCTTTGGGACAAAATATGTTTTGCTGCCTGGGCATGTGCCGATCCGGGGGTTCAGTTTGACACGACAATAAATGAATGGCATACCTGCCCTGAAGACGGGCGCATCAACGGCTCCAACCCTTGTTCGGAATACATGTTCCTTGATGATACTGCCTGTAACCTGGCATCAATCAACCTGGTAAAATTCCTCAACGAAGATGGCATGTTCGATATTGAAGGTTACCTTCATGCTATCCGTTTGTGGACCATTGTTCTTGAAATTTCCGTTTTGATGGCATCGTATCCATCGAAACCGATTGCACAGCGCAGTTATGAATTTCGCACACTCGGGCTGGGGTATGCCAACCTGGGTACCCTGTTGATGCGACTGGGCATACCATACGATTCACCGGAGGGGCGGGGATGGTGTGGTACATTGACAGCCATGCTGACCGGTCAGGCATACACGACTTCAGCCGAAATGGCAAAAGAACTGGGACCGTTTCCCGGATATTTCCGTAACCGTGAACACATGCTACGGGTTATCAAGAATCACCAGCGGGCAGCCTACAATGCGGAGAAATCCGAATACGAAGGATTGACTGTCAAACCACTTGGCATTAATCCAAACTATGTTCCGGAAGAATTAGTCAAAACTGCACGCATGGTATGGGACAACGCCCTTGAGATGGGTGAAGTACATGGTTACCGCAATGCTCAGGTCACTGTTATTGCCCCCACCGGAACTATCGGGCTGGTTATGGATTGTGACACAACCGGTATCGAACCGGACTTTGCGTTGGTGAAGTTCAAAAAGCTTGCTGGCGGCGGATATTTCAAAATAATGAACAACTCGGTACCTATTGCCCTGAAAAAACTGGGATATACCGACAAAGAAATTGAAGAGATAAAACTATATTCCACCGGGCATAAAACACTGCACGGCGCCCCATTTATTAATCATGAATCATTACGGGCAAAAGGATTTACCGATACCGAGCTTGAGAAACTCGAAAGTATGCTGGAAAATGTCTTTGATATTACTTTCGCCTTCAACAAGACAACCCTTGGTGAAGAATTCCTAAAAGATACGCTCGGTTTTTCCGACAACCTCATTAACGATTGGAACTTCAATTTGCTGAAAGAGCTGGGATTTACTTCCGGGCAAATAGAAGCTGCCAATGAATACTGCTGCGGGACCATGACGGTCGAAGGTGCTCCACACCTGGATCCCAAACACCTGCCGATTTTTGATTGTGCCAACCGCTGCGGGAAAAAAGGCACCCGGTTTATCAGTTTTGAAGCCCATATAAAAATGATGGCAGCAGCACAGGCGTTTATCTCAGGTGCAATTTCAAAGACAATCAATATGCCATCCGAGGCATCACTTGATGATGTAAAACGGGCGTATCGGTTGTCATGGGAAACCATGAATAAATCAATCGCCATTTACCGGGACGGCTCCAAGCTCAGCCAGCCATTATCGACTGCTCTTATTGATGACGACGAAGAGGATGATTCCTTATCCGTTGAAAAAGTTGCCGGTAAGATGGCGGAAAAAGTGGTGTACCGCTACATTGCCAAGCGTCGTAAACTGCCTAATCGTCGGGGTGGTTATACTCAAAAAGCGGTTGTCGGAGGGCACAAAATTTATCTTCGCACTGGTGATTACTCCGATGGCACGCTTGGTGAAATTTTCCTTGATATGCATCGCGAGGGGGCAGCTTTCCGTTCGTTAATGAATTCGTTTGCCATAGCGGTTTCCCTCGGTTTACAGCATGGTGTTCCGCTTGAGGAATACGTGGAAGCGTTCCTGTTCAGCCGTTTTGAACCGAATGGTGTCGTACAGGGAAACCGTTCCATAAAACGAGCAACTTCTATCATTGACTATATTTTCCGTGAATTAGCCATTACCTATCTTGACCGTACTGACTTGGCTCAGGTATCTGACGAGGATTTACGCCATGATGCCATAGGGATACCATCAGATGAGTCAATCGAATATGTAGCCGAAGAGACTGTCACTCATGGCACACCTGCCAGCCGGGTTGCTAATGATATCCAGTCAGATCATCTCAAGGTCCGGCTCCATAACGGCGGGAATGGAAATGGCAACGGCAATGGAACGTACAACACACAGGGAGAGAATGCAAATGTTAACCCGGTGGACCAGGCAGTTACAGGATCGGGTACTGCACCGTCAAAAGCGGTGCTTGAGTATGTCACGGCGACAGCAACTCCGCCAGATGACAATCAACAAACCCGGCTCCAGCAAGAAATCCGACACGCGCGACTAAAAGGATATGAAGGCGACATGTGTACCGAATGCGGGCAATTTACTATGGTTCGTAACGGCACCTGTCTCAAGTGTGATACCTGCGGCGCAACGAGCGGATGCAGTTAATGGAGGCAAACCCTCGTTGAACAAAGGTCACTAAAAAAATCCCACAATGTCCGTTCACGGATGAAAAAGGTTCGGGTTCCAAATCATCAGTATTTGGAACCCGGCCTTATTGTTTTGTAATAGTATTTTGTCCTGTTAATTAATTTTGAACTGTTCAACCATTTGTTTCAATGATTCCGCCTGCCGGTTGAGCTGTTCCGCAGCGACAGCAGACTGCTCCGCTCCCCGGGCGGTTTCCGCCGTTACCGAAGATATCTGTTCGATATTCTGAGAAATCTGTTCGGCAGCAGTGGATTGTTCGGCGGCAGCAGTAGCAATGTGTTGAATCATATCCATTACTCGCTGTGACATGGCAACGACTTCATTCAAGCTGCTGCCGGCACGGTCGGCAAGTTCGCGACCCTTATCCACCTCTTGAACGCCGGATTCCATTGAAACCACGGCTTCTTCGGTTTCGCTCTGAATCCCTTTTATCATATCCGCAATTTCACTGGTCGCTTTGCTGGTCCGTTCGGCTAACTTGCGCACCTCATCGGCAACCACGGCAAACCCTCGTCCCTGTTCACCGGCACGCGCCGCTTCAATCGCGGCATTAAGTGCCAGAAGATTGGTTTGATCGGCAATGTCATCAATAACCTTGATAATTTCACCAATCTGATCGGCGGATTGTGCCAGTTTGGCGATAGAACCAGCAGATTCCCGAACAACATCGGCTATACGTTGCATACCGTTGATAGTATCTCCGACAATCTGTCCCCCGTTGGCTGCAGTTTCAGATGCATTCCTCGATGCCTCGGTGGCATCGGAAGCATTTCGAGAAGACTCGATGACTGTTGCTGCCATTTCCTCGGTAGCAGCCGAGACCTGGGTGATTTGCTCTTTTTGTAGTTGCGCCCCCCGCGCCATTTCTGAAGCAGAAGAGGATATTTCAGTTGCCGCACTGACAAGCTCACGAGCATTATCACTGAGGACTCGCACCATATCAGCAAGTTTGGCAATCATGGTCTTGACCGAATTTCCAAGGATGTCCTTCTCCGATTTCGGTTCGATTTGTACTGTGAGATCGTTGGCTGCAATCCGTTCCGCAACAGAGGAGATTTCTTTTATGTAGGCAATCAACTTTCGGAAAGAATCCGCTAAAAGACCAATTTCATCATCTGAGCGATAATCAACATTCTGATGCACATCACCGGAAGCGACTTCTTCCGCTACATGGGCAATACAGATGATAGGTTTTGAAATACTGCGGGCAAACCAAAGGATTACCCCCAAAGCCAAGGCGAGGAGTACCAAACCGATAAGCACTTGGTTCCAGGCACGAGAAGATGATTCGGCAAGAATGACATCTTCGGGAACCTCAACTTTAACAGACCAGGGGGTCCCCGTTTTTCCTATCGTAAGCGGTGCAAACACCCGAAGCGAACCGTCGTTGAATTCTGAAATAGTATTACCATTTTTAATGGCAGAATATATGTTCTGAGTTTTTGTGACATCATCATGGCGACTACTTCGGATATCCTTCATATTCTTCCCGATTTTTTCCGGATGACCGGTGGCAGCACAAATAGTTCCATCGTTACTGAATACGACCATTTTGCCCGCGCCATCCTGGATCTCTATTTTGTCTGCCAGCCGTTGCAGAAAATCAGGGCGGATATCAACCCCAGTGATACCATAGAACTTCCCGTTCGCCATCACCGGCATCAGGATTGAAATAACAGATTCGTTTTTCTGTTGGAGTTGGTAAGAATGGGGACTGGTTATTATTGGTTTATGTCCTTTTTTACAAGCAAGGTAATAATTATCCTCACCAATGCGGTTGTATCCCACATATGGTTCCAGAGCGATATCACCTTTTTGGTTTCTGGACCAATAGGGGATAAACCTGCCGGATTCATCATGTCCATCTGATTCAATATACCCCAAGTCCATGCCATCAAAGGCATCGGGTTCCCAACAGGTATAGACCGCGGCAAGAGAAGGATTTTCCACAAGAGCCGCTTTGAGAATAGCGTTTGCCTCATCACGCCCCAACTCCAGCAGGACATTGTTATCTTTTATCCCACCAAAAGTCTGTGCTAGTGAATGTGCTATCCCGAGCGCTTTTTCCAGTTCCGAACGCACTTGCGCCGCTTCCGCATGAGCAGAGCTCAATGTTTCATTGACTGCCATCTCCATCGAGACAGAACGCATGGAAATCGTTGAATAGGTAATAATAACCCCCACGGTGACAACAAGGCATAAGCCGGTCCAGAATGCTATCTTGCTTTGAATCGATTTAAGATGTAACACTACTCCTTCTCCCAGTTGAATTAATCGTTGTTATTCTGCCGAAGCAAAGGAACCAAGATTCAATGTTGAAAGCAGGTTCTCAACCTGGGTATAGCTCAACGGTTTTATCCACCCAAGACATTTCCCGGCTTTTGCGGCGGGGCTGTCCGGCGGCATATTGATAAGAGCGTCAGCGACCGCATTTGCCAGCTCCGGGTCAGTATCGGCACAACTTGCCATGGGCCATTCGGGATATAACTGAGTACTATGCACAAAGGGGAAATCATCCTTCTGTTGATGAATAACCCGGATGTCAGACATCTTGAGTTTCCCTTCGGCAACCATTCGTTCAATGGTATCACTGCGGACAGTGCCGACCTGGATAACACCCTTCAATACCATTTCGACAACTTTATCATGCGTGCCGGCTTCCTTAAATACCGGACAATCATTTTCCGGATCCACTCCATTCATCTTCATTTCCCGAAGTGCCATCTGGTATCCGCCAAAAGAACTTTTTTTCACACACATGAAGGTTTTGCCTTTAATATCCTGGATGGTTTTGATGGGACTATCCGCTTTCACAAAAATGACCCCACCAAATTTTGTCAGGGCATTGCCCTGACGGGCGTTTTTCAATGTGGCAATGGCTCTTCCCCCAAATTGGTTTTTCATATCACAAAACATTGATGAATTAACCAAAAAGAAATCAATCTTCTTATTCTTTAGAAAAAGAGGTACCGCATCGAATTTCAACGGTTGAATTCGAACGGTTTTACCAAGTTTTTCTGAAAGATATTCTGCGGTAGGCATCCATTTTTTCAAACACTTTTCAGGTCCTCGTTTTGCCAGCACACCAATTTTTATTACATCGTCAGACGCCTCCAATGACACAGCGCCGGTAAGAATGACAGCACAAGTGAATAAACATGCTACGAGTTTTTTCATTATTATATCTCCTTCTCATTATTATTCCCTATATCGGTAGTTTCGATACACACAATTAGAAAAGAAATGGAACCGAACCCCCATTTCCCTTTTTCATCTTTTAGAATGCAACCTGGAAATTCACCAGAAATTCATTATTATCGACCGCGGTGGACTCTTCGCCGTTTATCTGGTAATTCAGTTGGAGCTTAGTATATTTCCCGTCGATATAGAGGTTCGTACCGACAGTAATCCTGTCAACTTTGTTTCCACTGATATCAATATCCGCATCATATACTTCATACCGGGCAAGAAGCTGTACAACCCTCAGAAAACGGGCATTGGTCGCAAAGGAATGTGCTCCCCATACATACCAACCGGTTCTTTTCGTATCACCAATCCTGGAGTAGGTATATTCGGCTTGTACCAATTCATTGTTCCACTTCCAGTTTACCGAACCACCATAGGTAGAAATATCCTGTTTCATCATACCGGTATCATTTGTTTTTCCAATAATAAAGTTTGGCGCTGCTGAAAACATGTTAGCAACCGTAAAAACAGCACGACCAACAATATTCTTGTCATTGTTGGCATCCGACGTATTGATGCCAGAACCATTGAATATTCCAACATCAAATTTCACTGAGAAATCAGGACTTATCTTATTTTTGAAAGTAATACTGGCGCCGACATCACGATCGGTCCCCAGCCCTTTCCCTTTCCATGTGCTCACAAACGGAAAGCTGGTTGCCGAAGTCAGAAACTCCGCACCATAGGGTGGCTTAAACTGCCCGAAATTCAGCGACCAATGCTCATTCGGCGAAATAGACAACATGGCATCCAACAGTTTTGGTGATGATGCAAATTCGCCGAGGAATTTATATTTTGCATATTGATTGAGAGAACCTTTCGCTCCCAACCGGGCACGCTTGGAAATAAATGTTGAACGGTCATTATCTCCCAACTCACCATAATACTGTTGATGAAGAAAACCGGAAAACGCTATTTTGCCATGATTCACACTTGCCGCATTTTCCGGTTGTTTTGCTTTTGCCAGTTTTGCATCGTGCATCGTATTCTGTAAATCAACGACGACATTTTCAAGGTTCATGGCAAATTCATAAAATACATCTCTATTCAAGTCGGTTTTCGCTGCCATATTTTCGATTCCAGCATACTGTTTTGGCGCTTTTCCCTGAGCTGCATATTGCTTTTTAATCAGTTGAATGGTCTGGTTGAGTTTTGCAAGAGACTGCAAGACAGCATCATAGTCCTGGCTCATAATTGATACGGGAGCCAGATTCATCACAATAATGACCGCTATTGTTGCCACAACTACCTTCTTCATAAAGCCTCCTCTTTTGTGCAGACAGCAAATGATTTCTTTTCTTTCAATACCCCCCAGGACCAAGCTTACAACAATAATAAGCTCTTTTCATGATAATGATATTCGACAAATTACTCTATATCATAAATTATTTCTGGGCTTCATAAACGTGTACAGATAATTCTCTTAAATCTTGTTCACTAATTGAGCAAAAAAAGAAAGGGTGGGAGTCGGCGGAATACGATCACGACAATAAATGACAAAGCCACATTATATTGTTATTAAAAAACAAGAAGCGTGTAAGTAATTGTTGTTACGAGAAGCGTATCACAGAAAACGGCTATTCTTTATCTTCGCTCAACCATGTTTCCAGGTATTGTCGATAACGGGATGCCAGCTCGGCAGCTTCTATCGCTGAAGAGGATTCTGCCATTATTTCAAACGCTGCCGTTTCACGATTGGGGGCAATCAGCACCCATGCGTTGTCTTCACGAATCCGTACCCCGTCAATCAGTAACCGCTCTTTTCCCTCGGACAGTAAGTTCAGTTGTCGCATGACCATTCCCTTTTTAGTCCACGGACAGGGAACAGAGACAAACGTACGGTGCAAATGTTCAAACTGTTTGCGCAACACTCCAAACCGGCTTCGTGTAATTGCCAGCATCTCAAGAATTTTTACCAGTGCCAGCATAGCATCGGCTCCCTTTTGGAAACCGGGAAAAATAAAGCCGCCTCGTGTTCCACCCACAAAATCAACATCACCACGCCGGATTGCTTCCATCATCGAGAGATGGTCATTGGCAACCCTGATAACTTCCACACCATGTTTAGCAGCAATTTCATCAATGCCCATAGAAGCAGCTACCGGTACGGCTATTTTTTTATGGAATATCTCATGGGTATGTAAATACAAATCGAGCACAATCAACAAGAGTAATTGACTGTCAATCGGCTTACCCATCTCATCAATAACAGACAGTTTTTCCGCAGCAGGATTTAACAAAAAGCCGACATCGGCATTCAGCGAAGTTACAATTGCCGAGAGCTGAACTGTTGCCTGAGTATTATCTTCAGGTGATGATGAAAACTTCCGTGGGTTCAGGTTTGCGTTCAGTTCGACAGTTGATACCCCAAGCTGGCTGAACAGAGTTGGAAAAATCTGGCTCGACGATCCGTTGGAGTGATCAATAATGATTTTGAACCCGGCTTTTTGAATCAAGCCTGTATCAACATATTTCAGAAACTCTTCCCGATAATCTTCCAGAACATGCTCAACCATTTCAAGGTGACCAATATTGTCAAGCGTGGCGCGTTCGAAGTCTTCGCCGAAGTACATACGCTCAACTTTTTTCAGTTTTGCCGTCGGCATATCCAGACCGGACCCATCGAAAAAGATACAATCTATTTTACGAAAATCATTCGGGTTGTGACGAACATAAATACCCGCAGCATATTCTCCTTTTCCCCGCTGCAAGCCAAAACGGACAACAGGGATTGGTTGTGCCTCAAGATCAGCGACATCCACACCTGCCGCAACCAAACCCGACATAAGTCCCCGCTTTATCAACCGGGAGCCATCGGAAGCATCGCGGCTGGTAACGACAGAACTTCCCATACCGAGAAACGCTCCGAAAGCAGCGCCGATTTTCACCGACATTTCAGGAGTAATCTCAGTCAGGGCTAAGCCGGTTATCTTGGAGTTGGTAAACAATTCCCGGTTCCATCGGTCACCCCACACAATCGAGGTAGACACAATCGCCCCGGGGTCAACTTCTTTGCCGGGCCAGATCTTACAGTTTGCCTTGACCGTTGCTCCATCGCCAATAACGGTGTCATCAGAAACAATAACATCATCAAGCAACTGGACATCTTTTCCCAGCCGGGCGCCGTTACATACAATACTATCCGAGAGACTGCACCCTTCCCCAATTTGACAATCCGCCCATATAATGGAGTTTTTCATCTGGGTGCTGGCACCTATCCGATTGCGATTGCCGATAACACAATTATGCAGTTTCGTTCCGGCGCCAAGATAGACATCGTTTCCCAACACCACTGTTCCGGTCATCTCGACTTTATCTTCAATAACAACATTTTCACCACGATAAACGGTACCATTTTCGTACTTTTCTTTTGCCGCTTTCAAATCCAGATGCAGGGCGTTCCCGAAGAAATCAATATGCGCCCGTTTGTACTCATCAACATTGCCGACATCTTTCCAGTAGCCATCCATTATTTTCCCATACAGCGGCATCTTCTTTTCAAGCATGAGCGGGAACAAATTCTGAGAAAAGTCAAAGTTTTCCTCAACAGGAATAAGCTCTACGGCTGCCGGTTCCAGGATATAAATACCGGTATTGATAGTATCTGAAAAGGCTTCTCCCCATGATGGTTTTTCCAGAAAACGAGTGATACGACCTTCCTCGTCGGTAATGACAATTCCGTACGGCAGGGGATTTTCCATGTGGGTCAACAGTAGAGTGGTATCGGCGTTTTTGCTTTGGTGCCAGGAAATTGCTTCCGATAAATTAAAATCCGTAATCAAGTCACCCGAAATAACAAGCACCGGTTCTGATATTTCTTTCAATGCACAACGCACCGCCCCGGCTGTGCCGTAATCATCATCAGGCAGCACATAATCCATGTGAGCGCCAAACGCACTGCCATCTTTGAAATAGTTTCGTATTTTATCCGGTTGAAAATAAAGCAGGGCGGTTATATTGGTAATACCATGTTTGACCAGGAGCGATATTACATGTTCCATCATCGGGACATTGCAAATAGGGACCATCGGTTTGGGAAGGTTAATTGTCAAAGGGCGCAACCTTGTCCCAAACCCGCCTGCCATTACAATCGCTTTCATAGAACTGCTCCTGTTATTTTGTCAGACAGCATATTTAGAGAAAACCGCTTCCCGTTCCAACTCCCGAATGATATCAAAAAAGTCATCATACGGTCTGTAGGTAATATTATGCATGCGACAGTAGGCTTCAAGGTCTTTTTTTGCAAAAAGTATATCCGCTTCGGTGGTGGCACAGGCATCAGAATACCCATCACCAACAAAAATAATACGAGTTTTCACGTCGTATTTATCCCGGTATTCCTGGATTCGCTCCCCTTTGCAGCTTCCACAACGACGACAGGTTTTATTGTGGTGGGGAAATTCTATAGTAATATGACCATTTTCTATATAGGCATGGTTGGCAATAACAGTAAGAGAAGTCAAATGAAAACGCTGCAGCAGGTAATTGATATATAAATCGAGCCCGTCCGATACAATGAACAAGTCTATATCATGTTCCCGGCATTGTTCTACAAACTCGGGGAAACCGGGGTTAATTTCAAACTGGTCCAGAAACGGAAAAAGCTCTTCTTCTGTTACCGGTGCCATAGCCGCTTCCTGAAGCAGGCAGTCACGGCTGGAGAGCTTTCCCGATTTCCAGTCCGGTAACAGGGCATCGTTGCGACCGTTGCTGAAATGATGAAAGATACTGTACCCGACATCACGCCGGGTAATAGTACCATCAAAATCGCAGAATACGGCTGTTTTTATTCCATCCATAATCAAAGATACCATTTAAGCAGCAGGGTGCAAAGTGAAATAAAAATCATAACATATCCTAACAAGCCATACCGATATAATTTAGCCCGCCGGAACTGCTCCGCCATGACCAAAGCAACCACAAGCGCCATAACCATCATAAGAATCACAGCTACATAGATAAGCTGCGAAGCAATCGGAATGTGAAGGTCATACAAAACGGTAGCTCCGCCAAAAAGAAGCAGAAATACATACCATGCCCAGCTCTGTATTTTCAGTACAACATTGATATGGAAATACACATCCTTTTCGTTCATACCCACTCCACAAGACTCCGTAGAGCCAGTTTATATGCAAGGTATAGCATGACCACACAAAACATAATTCGAACGACCCAGGGCTTGGCGGATGTTCCCAGGTATCCACCTGCTTTTCCGCCAATCAGGATACCGAACAACACGGGAGCAGCAACACGCAAATCTATCATGCTATACAAAAAGTACACCGAAGCCGCCGCTGCCGAGGCGAAGAAAATAATAAGAGTCGTTGTACCACGAGCTGTCGAGAGAGGTGAGCCCACCAGAAGATATAATAACGGTACCAGTAACACGCCACCGCCAACCCCGACCAGCGACGAAAAACAACCGATACCGAAAGCAGCGGGAAGAACAATAACCGCATACCTGGAACGGTTATCGGAAAATTCAAGCCGCTTGGAGCCATGATGACATTTCAAAAAGGACAATGCCGCATAAACCAGTAATATCGCCATTGCAAACTGGATATACTCAGTCGGAACAACCGGGCTGAGAGTGCTACCGGTAAGGGTTCCCAGCACCGCAAAAAAGCCAATAAGTATCACCAGCTCCAGGTCAACCATCCCATGCCGCAGATATTCCGCCGAGGAAGTAAACGAGTTCACCACAATGGCAGTCATGGAAACAGGTACTGCGGTGCGAATGTCAAGACCAAGCATAATAGTCAGAGACGGCACAATGATTTCTCCCCCGCCAAGTCCCAGATATGCCCCAAGGAAACCACCGGAGAAACCGCTCATGATATACCAGAATATCTCAAGCATCAGGTCTGCTTCCTTATTATTTCCAAGGCAAATTGAATGTCAGGACGCAAAGGGACTACCACATCTTTATATGCCCGGTAGGTACCATATCTTCGCTCGGTCGCAATTTGCAGCAATTTCAACGATATATAGTCCATTGCCTGTCGAATATCTGTCCAGTCCTGTTGTTTTGAAACTGTCAGCAGGTGCTGTATATAGGAAAAAGTTTTTTCATCACATATATCCTGTTTCGCCCTGCGTATCATCTCTTCCACCTGGCTTGTAATCAAGGACTCATATTGAAAATCCTGCTCCTTGAGGAATGCCACCAGTCGTTTTATCCAGTGGGAAGACTGCAACTGTTCAGGGGTGGAAGCAAGTATTTCATCACGATAGGCATCGGCAAAGTGATAGAGAATCAGGGTCTTTTCCAGTTCCCTGATAACATCGTTTCGCTTCGGATACACATAATAATAGTCCGGTGGCAATCCATGCCCGGTATCATGGAGGGTGGAATCAAAGGCGTTAAGGAAAAGTCCGTTGCCGAAGTAGTAGCGGGAAATTGTCAGTCTCAGCCCGTCACCATCGGGAAACTGAATAAATCCCTGTACCAGCCCTTTTCCGAAAGTGGTATCCCCGACCAGTACTGCTCGTCCTGCCTGTTGCAACGCCCCGGCAACAATTTCCGCCGATGATGCCGAACCGTTATCAACCAGTATTGCCATCGGTAACCCGTTCGTCACATCAGGACCGACTGCTGTGTGGCGTTCGTTTTTCCAGCGGGAGCGTCCCCTGGTACCAACAATAAATGTCCCTTCCGGTAAGAACAGACTGGCAACATGCCATGCTTCCTGAAACAAACCGCCCGGATTACCGCGCAGGTCCAGCAATATACCACGGGGATGAGCTGCAAGGAGTGAGTCAAACACCGCCTGCAACTGCAGTGTTGTACCGGCTTCAAAATCAAGCAGTCGAATATACAGGATACTATCTGCGGTCAACCCGGCATACGGAATATGTATCAAGGGAAGCATCGCACGGGTAAGCACATACTCGGTGGTATCCTGCGTCGCGGTATGAAGCACGGTTACCGAAACGGTTGTGCCCTCTTCTCCGCGCAACAGGTTACTTGATTCATTTACTGAAAGTCCAGCCAGGGAAACAGAATCAGCGGCGATAATAATATCCCCGGATACCATTCCGGCTTTTCCAGCCGGACCATCCTCACGGACTGACATAATCTGCAAACCAAGGGGATGTCTGACTACCATGATGCCAATCCCGCCATAACTTCCCGACAATTCTTCCTGCATACGACTGAAAGAATTGGCTTCTATGTAATATGAGTACCGGTCCAAAAGAGAAAACATCTCCCTGCGAGCAGGTACGACCAGCTCTTCCGCACGTACTTCAGAAATGTACTCTTCTTTGACTTCCAGTGCCGCCCGGATAAGGTAGATAGCCTCGATAATTCTCGGATCAGAGGCAACAAAGACTCCCATACCACCGGCTGTGACCACCAGGATAACCAGTAAAATCATCGAAAGGACAAAAGCACTGCGATCAGGAAGTGTGGAGGGCATCATACGTTTTTAATTTTCTGGAAAGTATTTTTTTCAATTGCTCGAAAATAGCATCAACTGACTGATTGCCATCAATAACTTTTACCCGCCGTCGTTCCTTGCGGGCAATTTCCAGAAATCCTTTTCTGACTCGATTGAAAAAAGCCGTTGATTGTGACTCCAGCCGGTCCGGTTTTCCCTTCCGCCGAGCCTGGGCTGCTTTGATATTTATATCGAATAAGAAAGTCAGGTGCGGAGAGATATTGCCAACTGCTATGCGATTCACTGTCCTGACCATACGGATATCAAGTTTCCTGCCGTATCCCTGGTAGGCAGTTGTACTGTCATAAAACCTATCGCAAAGGACAATTTTCCCCTTCTCCAGCAATGGCGTAATCTCCTTAATAGTAATCTCAGCACGGGCAGCTTCATAAAGCAGCAGTTCGGTTCTGCTTTCCATTGATACTTCGTTACTGAGAAGAATCTTCCGAATCCGTTCCGCTACTTCCGTCGAACCCGGTTCACGAAGAATATGGACATCATACCCCCGGGCGATGAGATACCGGAAGGTAAGCATCGCCTGCGTGGTTTTCCCGCAACCGTCAATTCCTTCAAATGTTATAAATAAGCCTCGAGTATTCATTGCTTGTTATTACAAAGTTGTTGTGAAAATAACAATTAAAAAAACCGGTGATGTTTGCCATCACCGGTTCTTTTATCATTCAACAGTTGAAATATGTTATTTCTTCTTACGTACGACCCGCTTTGCCGTCGTTTTCGATTTTGTCTTGGCGCTTGCTTTTTTCACTGCCGGTTTGGCTTTAGCCGGTTTCCGGGCAGCCGCGCGGGTTTTCTTCTTTTCGGTAGCGGTCTGTTTCCACCCATACTGAGCGATAAACTCTTCAGTCAGGCGGCGGGCTTCATCGTCAGGATACTGTACCGGCGGGGATTTTTTGAAATACGAAGACGGACCAATCAATGCCCCGGATAAGCCGTTATCCAAAGCAAGCTTGCAACACCGGATAGCATCAATAACAACACCAGCGGAGTTCGGACTATCCCAGACTTCCAGCTTCAATTCAAGGGTAAGCGGAACATTACCGAAGGTAGTTCCTTCCAGACGCATATGCGCCCATTTGCGGTCTTTCAGCCAGGCAACATAATCGGAGGGTCCGATATAAACATTATCAGCGCCAATGTCGTAATCAAGCATACTGGTTACCGCACTTGTCTTCGAAATCTTCTTTGACTGGAGCCGTGAACGCTCCAGCATGTTGAGGAAATCGGTGTTCCCGCCGACATTGAGCTGGCTCGTACGGTCAAGCCGAACACCACGATCAAGGAATAAACGAGTCAACACCCGATGCGTGATAGTAGCACCAACCTGGGACTTGATATCGTCACCGATTACCGGCAAACCTTTCTTTTCAAAACGCTTTTGCCAGTATGGCTCGCGGGCGATAAAGACCGGAATACAATTGACCAGACCACAACCGGCTTCAAGAATTTGCTCAACATACCACTTGGTAGCCTCTTCGGAACCGACCGGTAAGTAATTTACGACAACATCGGTCTTGGTCTGTTTGAGCAATTTCACGATATCCACGGTGTCACCGGGAGCTTTTTCGATAATCTGGGAAAGATAGTATCCCAGTCCGTCATGGGTCATCCCCCGTTTGACTTTTACTCCGGTCTTGGGAACCTTGGCAAAGACATAGGTATTATTCGGCTTGGTGTAAATAGCTTCGGCAAGATCTTTCCCGACCTTATTTTTATCAATATCGATAGCTGCAGAGAACTCGATATCCCGAATATGATACCCGCCGAGATTAACATGCATCAAGCCGGGAACCTGTTCATCTTCCTTTGCCTTCTTATAAAACTCCACCCCCTGCACAAGCGACGAGGCACAGTTGCCAACGCCAATAATTGCGACTCTGATTTTACCCATACTATGCATCCTTTCTTACATTAATCCACTTCTGCTTTGCGCTGCCGAATATATACGGGTATACACATCAAGTCAATTTGTATTTGACAAACCTGCCTGATTATATAATATTAGTTTATTATATATGACTATTTAGTCATATTCTGAAAGTTACAATATCTCTGCTTCTTTATTCAGACGGGAGATACGATGACAGAAATATCGATTGGACGAGCACTCGATGAAAACATTATTGTCACCCTTGTACAACGAGGTATTACAACAGAAACATTTCGTCGGCTTGACCATGATAAAAAATATCGCATCTATCGCGCAGCCTTACGGTTATTCGGGAAGTACGGGTATGACGGACTTTCCATTGATCAGTTTTGCCATGATGCCGGCATCAGCAAGGGGTCGTTTTTCCAGTATTTTCCTTCCAAAAGTCACCTGCTGGAATTTACCATTCTTCTGTTTGATAATTACCTGAGCACATTGTTTGAAGAGATTAAACGCACCGCTCCCGGTCCCATGGTACGGCAGCGGTTGATTCATTTGTACGAGGAGCTGGTAATCAATTCACGCTTATATCGAATCGAGGAGCAGTTCTACTTGTTTGCCACCCGGGCGATTTATCACTCCGCCATACTGCTTGAAGGGATTGACCTGGAGCGGCATCTCACCAATTATGTTATTGAGATAATCAAGCGCGGTGAAGAGATAGGCGAGATCCGCGGCGATTTCGACTACGAACTGACCGGGCACCTCGTTGCCATGATTATCAGCGCCCTGGTCGGTAAAACATATCTCGGGAAAAAACTCCCGCATCGACAAACCCGGGAATATCTTATATCGTTCCTCTTTGACGGCATCAAGGCATAAAACAATGTTATGATTTATCAGAATATATAATGATAGATGGAAGCCTGCACTCCGTAGGTATCATTATTATCTTCAATAATAGTGTCGGTATCGGTATAATTACTATGATGTATGGTATAACTTATGCCGAGATGCAAGGTTGTCGGTATAAATATGCGATAGGTTATATCGGTACGTATGTTATAATCCCAGGTACGTTCATACTGTCCCGGGGATATCTGTATTCCTTCTCCCGGAATATCATAATTCGTGGTTCTTCTTAACAGGGTGTACGTGTACTTGAAATATGAATAGGAAGAAGAAAACAACAAGGATGTTCGGTTATCAAGAAAATATTGCACGGTAGCATCTATGGTTATTTCGTAATAGGTATCCCTGTCATTTATGTTTGTTATATTTTCCTCACGAGGTCCTGAGGTGGTATAATAACGACGCGAAACGGTGCTGTAGTCATCAGTATAAACATCATAATTTATCCTTCCGGTAGCTGACAACTGCCACTTTCGATGAAACGGATATTGATAATTAACACGACCGGTTAAAAACAAATGTTTCGATATCTCTTCATTATAGTGTTGCCTATGAAAACAACTAACACCATAATTGAGCGTGTCCCCGTTACGTACAGTAATCTCCTTTCTTGAAATGAGTTGGGTATTATCGTTTTCGTTTCTATTATAAGTGCCCCCTACACCGAATGATGTTTTGAACCCAAAATACCGACCCCTTTGGGGAAAATAGTCCCATACATCCTGCACCAAAGCAAAGCCATATCCACCCGGATTTTCAATAACACCAGCCTGTTGCAGGTAATCCAGTATCACCGTCAAAGCATCAATCCGCTGTAAACGTTTGTCAACAGCATGGGTTTCCTTGTACTGATAAATGATTTCAGCCAGGGTAAGCATCTCATTACGAGTTGGCTGTCGCATCAACAGATGATAGCGATCAAGCTCATCGACAATATACAATGCAACCGAGGCATATACCCCGTTATACATTCTTCCCCATCCGGCAAGAGCGACAGAAGACAAACGGTAATCTCTCCTGACATCGGAAATATTTTCAATTGTGATGGAAGTACTAATATCTTGCAAGGGTTGGTATTCCCTGTATAGCTCTCTGATCCGGCTGCGGGGTCGTTCCTGATATTTGAGAGTCGCACTATTTTCTGTTGACAAAAAGAAGTCATGGAAGACATACACCCCAACCCCCAAAAAGGGTGATACCTGTACGCCTTTATAATAATTTTTGTCTTCAGTTGATGACTGTGAGAACTGTTCGGTTGAGCTATTGTTTGTCAGACTATTATCCACCTTCCGTTGGTAATCCGTCCGTATCAATATGTTAGCGTTGAAAAAGCGCGGGATGGTTTCGTAGCGATAGCTTGTATATGTTGACAGACGGAATGCCTGCGAATCGTTGTCATTATCTCTTGTTATGATATACGGAGTCAGTTCACTGGTATAGTTTCTGTTGGAACCATTTATATTGGTCGCTCCATCTACTGTCCAGATAAGATCCGTAAACCGCTCCGGGATATAATCAGAGATTTTGAACCCCGATACTTTTGCCCGGCTGGTACTGCTCATGGTTATCAAACAGGTACTAAATACCAATGACCAAATAACATATCGCACCCTGCACATGGTCCCTCCGATGTTTGTCATAAATCACATATTACATCAAGCTGTAAAAGCACCAATATATTTCTTATTCCATATTATGTCTGTTGCACCCATCATTACTGTTGGTCTCAACGCATACCGGTAATCTATAAAGAGGACGTTCAAAACTGAAATTTGTCGATAGAAATAATATCGTCGATTTCTTTTCGTGTCCGTGGTGCTCTGTCCTTGTCGCGGGTATCATAGTCAAGCTGTTCGGGAAACCCTTCATACCCCAGCGCAACAACACACATCACGTGATACTCGATTGGAATAGCAAGTATCTTTTTCACTCCATCAGCATGATACCCAGCCATGGGGTGAGCCATCAACCCTTCATCAACGGCCCCCAATAACAGTGACATCGTTGCCAGACCGCAATCAAACTGGTAATAGGTTATCGGGTCATCAGAGCGGTTATAATCATCCATCGGCTGCCCGCACACTACGACCAGCACCGGGGCTTTTGCCGCCCAGGCATTTCCCTTGGTAAGCACCTCCATCAAAAGATTTTTCGTTTCATCCTCGATAA
>JAJRZL010000248.1 GCA_024275255.1 Candidatus Zixiibacteriota bacterium
CGGGCTAAATCGTTGCGACGTTTTTCAAGTGCCCGTTTTACGGCAAGCTCAAGGTAATTGAATTCAACCGGTTTCATCAGGTAATCATACGCCCCCGACGCAACAGCACGTATGGCTGAATCGAGCGAAGCATACCCTGTCATAAGAATAACCGGAATCCCTTCATCAACCTCCTTGACGACCTGCAGAATTTCCAAGCCATCGATTTCGGGCATTTTAATATCAGTAATGACCAGGTCAACTTTTTTCTCACGAATAGCGGTTACCGCTTCCGGGGAATTTTGAAAAGCTATTGCATGGTACCCGTCACCTGACAATAGCTTGGTCAAGGAATCACAAATACGCTTTTCATCATCAATTATAATAATTCGTTCTGATATTTTATCCATGTTCGTTACTCACATCCTGCTGATGGCAACCTGATTTCAAAGCAGCCGCCTTCCTTTGTGTTTATATATGTTATCGTCCCTCCGTGACGACGAATGATACCATAACAAACCGCCAAACCCAAACCAGTTCCTTCGCCCGGTTGTTTGGTAGTAAAAAACGGTTCAAAAATACGCGGTATAATTTCAGGAGGAATACCGGGACCGGTATCATAAAACCGCGTAATCAATTCGTTTCCGCCATTCTTAATTTCAACTTTCAACTTGCCCCCGTTATTCATGGCATCACAGGCATTAATCACAAGATTCAGGATAACCTGCTTAATATTTTCAGTCGAGCCCTTGAACATAGGACAATCCGAGTCATACTGTTTGACCAGTTCAATTCCCAGTGTTTCCATCTGACGGTCCATAAGCATAAGCACATCATCCACCACCGATATCATATCGACCGTTTCCATGTGGTCCCGTGAGGGGCGGTGGAAATCGAGCAGTTCTTTTACTATGTGGGCAATCCGGTCAATCTCCTGTCCGACAATATCAAGATACCCGCACGCTTCAATATTTTGTCCGACTGAACGCCGAATAAGCAGGAGGTAATTTTTGATTATACTAAGAGGATTATTTACTTCATGCGCTACCCGGGCGGACATTTCCCCCAACGCCACCAATCGCTCCGAATTGACAAGCTGTTGTTGGGCGGCTCGAAGTTGTTTCGTGGCCATTTTTTCCGCTTCATATAACCGGGCATTTTCAATAGCTACGGCAATCTGGCTGGCAAGAATAGAAAGAAATTCTATGTCATCTAACCCAAAATCTTTACCGGAGAGCTTTTCTGAAATAAGCAAGATACCGCTTAAACGGGTCTGGAAAATCATCGGAATAACCAAACCGGGATGGAACAACGTCAAAATATTTCGTTCTGTCTCGGTAACATTATCATTGAGTAACTCTTCAGTGACAACCGGTCGATTGAGTTTACCGAGAAACAACGCCAGTTCGGAAGTGGCATCAAAGCATTTATCCGGTCCGGGAAATTCCCCGGAGCCCTTTCCCTTGGCAATTACAAATTTGTTTGACTGGCTGTTTTCCTTGAGAAATATCGCTGCCTTGGAGGCACTGACCTGCGCCAGAGAAGTCAGAATAAAGGAATCCAGCAGGCTTTCATAGCGTAAAACAGCGTTGAAATTCCTGCTGATTTCAAAAATAGTATAAAGGTCAAATATCTTGCGTTTCAACTGGCGGTTGGTTTCGGTCAACCGGGTCAATTGCTCTGCCATATCCGGCAATAGTGGCGATTCCCCGGTGGCTTTCAGAGACTGTCCATGCTCTCTTTCAGGAGTTGATGATACGTTCTTATTCTCGATATCAGCAGCGGTTTTCTTCTCGTTCTTTTTATTATTTTTCGTCATACCAGTCCAAACCGTTCGAAGAACTCGCCTACCAGAAAATGTGAACCTATAATAGCTATAATATCGTCACGATGGCTGGTTTTACGTACCCTTTCATACGCTTTTTGCAGGGATGGATATTTACTATATGGCACATTTCGCCAGTTTATAGTTGTACACAGTTCATCGATATTGGTTGTCCGATGTGTTGCTAACGGGACAAGATAAAATTTTTCTGCAACCTGCCCAAGCAGGTCAAACATTTTCTGGTGTTCCTTGCGTTTGACAAAACCGGTAATGATATGTGCTTTTCTTCCGGGAAACCGGGTTGTAAAAGCATTCACAAACGCCTGCACCCCTCCCGTATTATGACACACATCAAACACAAGGGTAGGAAGTCGTTTTCGTTCTATTACCTGGAATCGCCCAAGCCAGCGGGTCTTTTTCAAGCCATTTCGAATCGCCCGCTTGCTGATACGCAAGTTACGGGCATGTGCCAAAGATACGGCTTTCACGACCAAGGCTGCATTCTTCAGTTGATGAGCACCATACAATCCCGGCTGCAACCCGGTAACAGTCCATCCATTGGCAATAAAATCCAAACGGTTCCGGTTAGGTATGGCAATAAATTCCTCTGGTGACAGTAAATATAACGGGGAATTGATTTGTTCGCTCCGTTTACGAAAGACATCCCTTGTTGTTTCCGGAATCATCCCCACTAAATGAGGAACACCCGGTTTCATTATCCCGGCTTTCTCACGGGCGATTTTACGCAACCCCGAGCCGAGAATCTCTACATGATCACGGCTGATATCCGTAGTAATGGTGATAAGCGGTTTCAATACATTTGTCGCATCAAGGCGTCCACCCAACCCCGTTTCGATAACGGCAACATCGACACGTACTTTATCGAAATAATAGAGTCCAAGGGCAGTGATAACTTCAAAAAACGACAACTTCCGCTCTTGTAAAATCTTACGATAACGATCGATAAATGCCACCACCGACGGTTTGGGAATTTTTCGCCCATTAACCCGAATCCGTTCCCGAAGGGTAACCAGATGAGGCGAAGTAAACAGACCCGTTTTATATCCCTGTTCCTGTAAAATAGAAGCAATCATCGCAGCAGTGGAGCCTTTGCCGTTGGTCCCGGAAATATGAATAGTAGGGTAATTATTTTGCGGAGAACCAATCGATGCAAGAAACCCGGTGATATTTTCAAGTCCGAGTTTCATACCGAAAAACTCGCGGGACAGGATAAACCGCTCTGCTGAAACATATGAATGTTTCGGCATTATCTTCTCCACATATACTTCAGAAGCTTAGTAACAGTCTTGCGGAGCTCTTTCCTGTCAACAATCATATCAAGGAATCCTTTTTCAAGGAAAAACTCCGAAGACTGGAATCCTTCCGGCAGGTCCTGACCGATTGTCTGTTGAATAACACGTGGTCCGGCAAACCCGAGCAATGCTTTTGGCTCTGCCATGATAATATCACCCAGTGAGGCATACGAAGCCATCACTCCGGCAGTTGTCGGATTCGTCAAGATAGAAATATATGGAATACGCTTTTCATGTAGAATAGCCAACAGAGCAGAGGTTTTCGCCATCTGCATCAGAGATAAAATCCCCTCCTGCATACGTGCCCCCCCGGAACAAGACACAATAATCAGCGGGACTTCGCATTCAATTGCCCGCTCAATCGCCCGGGCAATTTTTTCACCAACCACCGAACCCATGGAACCACCGATAAACTGGAAATTCATTATCGCAAACGAAACTTCAATTCCATTGATACGTGCCATTCCGGCAGTTACGCCTTCAGGTTTACCGGTTTTTTGTTGGGCGGCTTTGATGCGGTCGGGATATTTTTTGGAGTCCTTAAATTTCAGAGGGTCAGCGGAAGTCAGGTTTGTGTCGTATTCTTCAAGATACCCGTCATCAAGAAGTAAATTGATATACTTCTGGCTGGGAATACGAAAATGAAAGTTGCAGGTGGGACACACCCACAGCAAATCTTCCATTTTTTTGCCATAGACAATTTCACCGCAAGACTCACACTTTGTCCAGAGCCCTTCGGGAATATTTCTTTTTTCATGGGTCGGCAGACCCTGTTTTGATTTTCTAAACCACGCCATGTAATTTCATCATTCAGTTTCTTTTTTAAGATACCGCACCATCACCAAGGCATCTTCCTCAGGGTGATGATAGTATCGAGGCCGCCGATAAAGCAACTTGAAACCATATTTTTCATAAAAAGCCCGTGCCACGGTGTTCGATGGACGAACTTCCAGAAAAATATACTCACAGTCACGTTCGGAAACCTTTTGTAAAATAATTTCCAGAAGCCGTTTGGCAACTGATTTTCTCCTGTAATCCGTTGCAACAGCGATATTCGCCAGGTGCGATTCGACATCGACAACATAATAACACCCGTATCCCACAACCGTACAATCACTTACAGCCACATAACAGCCCCAGCTCTCATCCTCGATTATTTCCTGAAAAGCCGATGCCGACCAGGGATCGGAGAAAATATCTTTCTCAAGCTGAGCAACCTGCTCGATATCGGATTTACTCATCGTTCGGATAACAATATCCGTATCTTTTGTCTCACTGTTTTTTTGAGTTTTGTTCAAAACGTATTTCAGCTTGTGATTTTTGTAAGTATCGTGGTTCCAGGGTTAAGATATCCGCTACCTGACCTTTTATCAGCTTTTCCCCGCCAAGATATAACAAATCCGCAGCATCGGGCTGAACCCGACTGCTGAATTCCTCGTTAGTCAGCCCCGGTATTTTCTGAGCTATATCAAACCCGACAGCAGCAACGGCATCATGCCTGATGGTTTCGGGAAGGGCTTCATACCTGACGATAGACACTTGCTCCCACCTGGAACAGCCATGTTCCACTTTCCCTACAATACATTCATCGCGATTCAACGGCACAATAACATGTACCGGTGTTTCCGCCGAGCGAAGTTGATATGCTGCCATTTCAAATGTTGAAACATCAATAATGGGAATATCAAGCGCCTGCGCCATCCCTTTTGCAGCAGCCAGACCAATCCGTAAACCCGTAAAAGAGCCGGGACCGGTACAGACCACAATGGCATTGAGGTCTTGTTTTTTTATTGCTGCCGATTTGAATAACTCACCAATCTTTTTGATAATAAGCTGTCCGTGAGATTTTTCCACCATCTCACTGGACTTAATAAGCCGGTCCCCACCAAACCGGAGTCCCAGCGCCAGGGTTTTCGTGGAGGTATCAATCGCCAGCAAATTTGCATTCTCAGGATTATTCATGATTCTACTAATCCGATATTAATTTCCCGCTGTTGTTCATCAAGCATGGTAAACTCGATACTGTAATATAATTTTGGCAGGTATCCGTTGGCTTTTTCTCCCCACTCAACAACAATCAACCCCTGACGCTGCAGGTAATCATCCCATCCTACCTCCTGAAGCTCTGACAAATCGTGCATACGGTACAAGTCAAAATGATAAAGCTGCTTATCCTTACTGATATATTCATTGACCAACGTATATGACGGCGACGATACTATATTCTCATCCATGCCAAGCATGGAAACCAGTCCTCGTACAAAGACCGTTTTACCCGAACCTAACTCCCCGGTCAACACCACCACATCGCCCGGCTTGAAGAATTGACCAACTTTACGGGCAAGCTGGAGTGTTTCGGCCTCACTGTGAGAGATAACATTGAGTATCCGCGCCACGAAATACCCTCGTCTTATCTCGGTGTCATAATTGCTATCGGCACGACCATCTCTTCAAGCGATATACCCCCATGCTGGAACGAATCAGAAAACTGGCGAACCATTTCGTTATAATTATTCGGATACACAAAAAAGAAATCCTCTTTTGCCAGAATATAGGTTGTTGCCAGAGAAAATGTCGGAAGTCTCCATTGTTCCGGTTTTTTGATAAGGATGGAATCTTTCGGGTCAGAGTTCAGGTTATCACCATATTTATAACGAAGGTTCGTCGAGGTCGAACGTTTGCCATGCGCCATTGTTCCCCGTTTACATAACACGGAACCATGATCGGTAGTCACGATTACAGTAAAATCACGAGCGGCAAATGCTTTCAGGATGGTGAACAACGGTGAATGCTCAAACCAGCTTTTCATCAGGGAACGAAACGCTGCTTCCGTACCGGCAATTTCCTTGAGAATAACATTGTTGGAACGCCCATGAGCGAGGATGTCGAGGAAATTGAAAACAAACGTGACTATCGGGCTTTGAAAAAAGTCTGCAATGCGCTTGGCGATAGTTTCCCCTTCTGAATTATTATAAATCTTGGTATATCTCAGTTTCCTGTTAAAGCGCAATCCGTTACGTGCCAGGTTATCGGCAAACAGTCTGTCTTCCATACGGTTAAGCGAACCTTCATCAAAAGAGCCGTAATTATCCGGGTACATACGATGAATTTCATCGGGAAAGATACCGGCAAACAGGGCATTCCGGGCAAAAGGGGTGGCAGAAGGGAGCATGGAAAAATAGTACTTGCGTTCGATATTGTAATATTCTGCCGCCAATGGCTCAACCAGCATCCACTGGTCAAGTCGCATACAATCGACAACAATCAGAGCGACCTTTTCCTGTTTCTTTAATCGTGGGATAATATATTTCCCGGTCACATCAGGAGATAACACCGGACGGTCCTCGGAGTGCAGCCAGTTTTGATAATGCGCTTCAATGTACTTGGTAAACTCCGTATTCCATTCTTTACGGGTTCCTTCCAGGGTCTGGTTGAGACCGATGTCATTATTGATATCCAGTTCAAGATTCCACCGGGCAAGGATGCGTGCCGCTTCGAACCAGTCTTCCGGTTCAATCGGGGCATACAATTTTTGATTGAAGCGGTTTATTTCCGTGATATACCGTTTCATGGAAGAATCGCTGATGATTTTCTTTGCTTCCAGCATCCGCTTCACCACCAGTAAAACCTGAGACGGATTAACCGGTTTGACAAGGTAATCATCAATTTTCTGTCCGATAGCCTCATCCATGAGGGATTCTTCTTCGGATTTGGTTACCATTACAACAGGCAGATGCGGTTGCACCGCCTTGATTTCTTCAAGCGTAGTCAACCCATCTTTCCCCGGCATCATTTCATCGAGCAATACCATGTCGAACTGCTCTTTCGTAACCAACGCAATCGCCTCATCACCCGACACCGCACCGGTAAGGTCGTACCCGCGTTTTTCGAGGAAAAGGAAATGCGGTTTGAGTGATTCCAATTCATCATCGACCCAGAGAATTCGTTTCGCATCTTTTTTTGTTGCCATAGTATTCCTTTTATTACGAAACCGGTAACAGCATTTCAATCACTGTTTGCCCCGGTCGTGATTTTTTTAATGTCACTCTTCCACCGTGGTATTCTTCAATAATACGTTTCACCAGTGTCAACCCCAGTCCCCATCCCCGTATTTTCGTAGTAAAACCGGCACGGAAAATTTTGCGTGCCGCTCCGGGAGGAATACCGGAACCATTGTCAGTAATGGTGATAACAACTTGTTTCGCGGAATTATGAAGTTCCGTGCGTATTTCTATCAACCCTTCCCTGGAATCAACCGCCTGTAACGAATTTTTTATCAGGTTTTCAAGCGCCCAGCCAAAGAGCTCCGGATTATGCTTCACTTCAGGCAGTTTACCCGCTGCAAGCTCAATGTGTA
>JAJRZL010000249.1 GCA_024275255.1 Candidatus Zixiibacteriota bacterium
CGCCATGAACGATATCCACCAGACCGCCTGTGCCAGCAGGAATATCGTCATGATAATAAACAGGGTCAGGGATTTCTTGGGAGTTATTTGTATTGGCATACGGTCAATTACCTCGTACAGTTGATTTCAGGAATAGTAACAAAACATGTTCGGTAAAGCAATAATTGAGATAGGAGCGATTGTAGTGTCAGGGTGGCATACCCTGTGGGGCTTGTTGAGAAACTTCAATATTTTCTTTCAAGCACCCTTCGACTCCGTTCAGGGTGACTTGAAAGATATTGTCACTCAACAAGTCATGCTGAGCGGAGTCGAAGCATGACACCCACAAAATAACTTTTTCAACACTCCCTTTGGGGATTGTTCCTGTTACATAATGCAAGGAACAAATAGCGCCGCCCTCACTGCAAGCAGTGAGTTATCCATTTCCTGCGAAGGGGGGAGAACACCAGGTACGGGAGAGGAACAACTGAAATGATAAAACTGAAACAATATGTATGTTCTCCAGGGATTTTCAATACACCGAATACACCCGTAGACAACTTTTTTCCAATACTATCGTATAGGCTATTAGAAAGAATAATACAATATTGAGGTTTGATACATGGGAAAACAGCTCTATCGCTCTACGGAAAACAAAATTATTGGCGGGGTCTGTGGAGGACTGGGAGAGTATTTCGAAATCGACCCATCACTGGTACGAGTAATCATGATCCTGCTTTTTTTTGCTCACGGTATCGGACTATTGGCATATCTTATAGCATGGATAATCATTCCCCAACGTCCCCACGATATAGAGCCGGTCAAAGTTGAATATGAGTATTCTTCTTGGCACAAGTACCTGCCCGGAATTATACTGATAGTTATCGGTATTGTCCTGCTCATTCGGGAAACATGGTTCTGGTTTGATTTCAAACAATTCTGGCCCCTTATCCTCGTGGCTGTTGGTTTGTTCCTGATATTCAGGAAGCGAAATAATAATGCAGATGATGATAATACTTTTACCACCAATCAGCAACCACAGCATAATGTACCACCTGAGAATGGAGGATATACCCAATGACACCGGCAAGATTTCGATGGGGATTGATGCTTATTCTGCTTGGTATCCTGTTACTGCTGCGCAACGGGGGAATACTGAATGATAATTTCTGGGGGGATTTGCTGGTATGGTTTCCCGTTGTCCTGATTGCAATCGGGATAGAAAAGATATTCACCAACTCCCGGTTTCGGTTTATTTCCTACCTTACTTCGTTTGGTTTATTCTTCGGTGGGTTGCTCATTGCATTTACCGGCAGTTTTGGAGGTTCCCAGTCAAGTTTTTTCTCAGAGACTACGTATGAACTCCCGGCTGAGCCATCTATAAAAAAGCTCAAGGTCTCTCTTGACCTGAACAGTACTGACCTTACTATTCGTGACTCCGGCGATGACTTAGTATATGGCAGGTTTGATCGTTTTACCCGCAAACCAAAGATAACAGAAGACCTCGTGAATGATATTGCCCGGGTTGAGCTTACCAGTCGCACCGGCAGTTTTCTTGGTGGAGCTATCCGTATAGAAACCGGAGAACCGCAAGACTGGTATTTGCGATTTTCCAGAGATGTGCCATTGGACCTCGAATGTAACGGCAAAGATTCAGATTTGCATATGAATTTATCCACCACGCCTTTACAACGCCTGAAACTCAATGCCGATAATGCCCGGATATATCTTAAACTTGGCGATTTGGAACCGCTTATAAAAGTCTCGATTATCGGTAAAGATGCAAACCTCCGCCTTCGCCTGCCGGAAACGATTGGTGTTCGTATTTCCGGTGAAGATTACCGCTCCTACCTGGAACGTTTGGGACTCCATAAAGAAGGAGACGCTTTTGTGACTGATGGTTTCGATTCGGTTGCAAGCAAAATAGATGTTGACCTGGACAATCGCCTGGAATCATTCTCACTTGATTTCTTCTAGTTGAGTAGCTGGAAAATAATTTCAACCATCATATTTCGACTTTGATAAACACACCATACTTATCATACAGATTATTTTGAGTCAATTTGGATAGAAAGAAGAACAGGGAAAAATGTCTGGATATTTTCAACACTCCCTCTACTTCCCGTAAAAAATCCCGTTGCCTTTTTATTTGTTATAACGTACCATGTTGCACGTGAATGATGTAAAGTACAACTTAACCCGGCTTAAAGGGAAAATAATTGCCATAGATGGTCCTGCAGGAGCGGGAAAATCCACGACCGCCAAGCTCGTTGCCGCTCGGTTGGGATATACCTATCTTGATACGGGAGCGATGTACCGGGCACTTACGCATTACGCATTAAAAAACAACATTGATCCTTCGGATGGAAAAAAGTTGTCGGCACTGGCGGAAAAACTACCTGTCGAGTTTAAGAATGTCGATGGTGTAAACCGGGTGTTCATCAATGGTGAAGATGTCACGGAAGCTATTCGTACTCCCGAAGTAACCCAAAATGTCTCCGAAGTTGCTGCTCATCCCGGCGTACGGAAAGCGATGGTCAAAAAACAAATTGAAATCGGTAAACATGGTTCGATTGTCGCAGAAGGCAGAGATACTACGACAGTTGTTTTTCCCAATGCCGATTTGAAAATATATCTCGATGCTTCCGTCAAACAGCGGGCGCAACGACGTTTACTCGACCTGGCAAAAATGGGAATCAGCACCACTCTCGAGGAACAGGAATCGGAAATTAAACGTCGCGATGAATACGACTCCCACCGGAAACATTCCCCCCTGACAAAAGCCCATGACGCCTTTGTGGTTGATACCAGCAAACTGACAATCGAACAACAGGTTGACCGTATTATCTCCCTTGCCCTGACGCATATTCATTAGCCATGCATATCCTGTACGCCACCGGATGGTTTCTTGCCCGGAGTTTTGCCACGATTGCCGGAAGGATACAAATATTCGGCAGAGAACATATCCCTCGCATAGGAGGATTTATACTGGCAACCAACCATATCTCGTATTTTGACCCCCCGGTTGTCGGTTCTTGTATCAATCGTCCCTTGTATTTTTTCGCCAAAGCAGAATTATTCAAAAATCCGTTTTTTGCCGGTATTTTACATCGGGTAAATGCCCTGCCGGTAAAACGAGGAGTCGTGGACCGCAAAGCTTTGTCACTTGCTATCAATACCATAAAAAATGGTCACGGGTTGACGATGTTTCCCGAAGGGACCCGCTCCAAAAATGGACAACTTCTCCCCCCCAAGCCCGGGTTAGGGCTGATTGCCAGTCGTGCCCAATGCCCGATTGTGCCCGGCTATGTACATGGAACCAATACGGTTAAGAAATGTCTGACTTTTCGAGACAGGATGTTTGTCGTGTTCGGGGAACCAGTCACGGCTGAGTGGGTGGGGTCGATTGCAAAAGAAAAAGAGGGTTACATGGAAATATCTCGCGCAGTCATGTCCCGTATTGCCGAACTCGGACAGCAATATCAAAAATAATTCTATTTGATACAGCCGGATAAAACCTTCCGGATTTCGATGAAAAGGGCTTGCTATTTTCCGATTATATGTTATATAACATAACTGTTTTCGAATACTGAAGTATTCGCAAGCAGGTAATCCGACAGTCTTCCCACCGGGAAAATCCAAAGCTGGAGGATGTTTGTTAAGGAGGTAGTACAGTAGTAACATGGCTGAAGCCAAAACCAAACCTGCCGCAAAAGTCTCCAAACGAAAAGCTGTAACCGCAAAAAAAACCAAGAAGGTGAAAACCAAGTTGGTGAAAACCGATGTGGAAACAGCCGTCCAGACAGTTGTTGAGCAGGAAAAAGAAAAACGTGAGCGCGTACTCACATCCCGCCATAAACGTATGGTGGAAAAAGCAAAAGTCCGGGCATCCATGCCCGAGGCTGCTCCGGCACCACAGCCGGATGTAGAAGCTGTTCGTATCACTGATGTCGCCGGTGTCGTTTACGATGCTGAAGAGTACCAGAAAATGGTCAATATGTATGATGCCACCATACGCGACATTAAAGAAGGTGAAGTTGTTCAGGGAACGGTAATTGGAGTCACTCGCGATGATGTGATTGTCGATGTGGGCTTCAAATCGGAAGGGATTATTCCCATTACCGAGTTTACCCAGCCGTTGAACATCAAAGTTGGCGATGAAATCGAAGTCTTCCTTGAGCAGATCGAGGACTCCAACGGTCAACTCATTCTGTCCAAACAAAAAGCTGACTTCATGCGTGTCTGGGAGAAAATCCGCGAAGTGCATGACAGCGGTGACACCATTGAAGGGACCGTTGCGCGTCGTATCAAGGGTGGACTGGTGGTTGACATCATGGGGGTCGATGCGTTCCTGCCGGGTTCACAGGTAGCGCTCCGTCAGGTTCCTGATTTTGATGCGTTGATAGGCCAGCAGATGCAGGTCAAGATTATCAAAATCAACAAGAGCCGCCGGAATATCGTTGTATCTCGTAGTGTTGTGCTCGAAGAAGAACGTGAATCGTTGCGCTCCACGCTGCTCAATGAGATTGCCGTTAACCAGATTCGCCAGGGTGTGGTCAAGAATATCACCGATTTCGGGGTATTCATTGATCTTGGCGGTGTCGATGGGCTCCTGCATATTACCGATATGTCATGGGGTCGTATTCGTCACCCCAGCGAGATGGTCTCGCTTGGCGAAAAAATAGATGTAAAAATTCTCGATTTCGACGAGAAAACATCACGTATCTCTCTCGGCTTGAAACAGATGACTCCGTACCCGTGGGAAAATGTCGAGCAGAAATATCCGCTTGGTAAACGGGTCAAAGGTCGGGTAGTTTCAATCACCGATTACGGCGCCTTCGTTGAGCTGGAAAAAGGCATCGAAGGACTTATTCATATTTCCGAGATGTCCTGGACCCAGCACATTAAGCATCCGTCTAAAATTATGAATGTCAACGATGAAGTCGAAGCGGTCGTGCTTTCTGTTGATAAAGAGAATGAGAAGATTTCTCTCGGTATCAAACAGATGGAACCGGATCCGTGGATTACTATCGAAGAGAAATACCCGATCGGCACTATCGTGTCCGGGCGTGTTCGTAATCTGACGGCGTTTGGTGCTTTTGTGGAATTGGAAGAGGGAATCGATGGTCTGGTGCATATTTCCGATATGTCGTGGACCAAGCGAATCCAGCACCCCTCGGAAGTGATGAAGAAGGGCGACAAAGTTGAGGTGAAAATCCTGCGTATCGACCACGAGAACCGCCGGATTTCACTCGGCTATAAGCAACTCACCGAGGACCCCTGGTCTGAAATCGCCAAGAAACATGCTGTCGGGACCGAATGCCTGGGGACCATTACCCGGGTGATGGACCGTGGAGTTATTGTTGAGCTTGACGGTGGCGTGGAAGGGTTTGTTCCTACGGCTCAGTTGGGACGAAAAGACCTGACCGATCCTACCGGTGTATTCAACCCCGGTGATGAAATCCCGTTGCAGGTCATAGAGCTGGACCGCAACCAACACAAAATCGTGTTGAGCGTGTCGGCATATTACAAGAAACGGGAACAGGCTGAGCTTGATTCGTTCCTCACCAAACATCCGGTAGAGAAAACAACAATGGCTGATGCCATGCCGGAAGAATTGAAAAAGGCAGCGGAATCAGCCCCTGAGGACACATCGGCAGACACTCACAGTGATGAGAGTACCGGTAGTGAAACGCCCGAATCCGACTCACCGGAAAAAACAGAATAATAAACACTAATATATATGTTATAACCCCATTGGTCATAAAGCCAATGGGGTTTTCATTTGGAGTAGTTTTCGAGTAGTTTTCGAGTAGCTTTCCATTAGTTGACTAATTGATAACTGACAAGTTCGACTACCCGGGAAAGGTATGTTCCGAACAATGTTAATTCGTATTCTTCGGCGCGGACAATCCCGATATTGGGAGCCACCCAGATCCTGCCTATGGTCCCATATACAGGAATGTGCACCCGGTAATAGTAGCAGGTAAACGTCCCTGCCGGTACGGTAACCGATTCGTTGATTGATTCCACGGTCACGGTAACATCATAAAGAGGGTAGCTGTCACCCGGATTAGCCGGATACTTGAAAAACAACGCCTGGGGTGCACTGGCGGAATCAGTCCATGACCAGGCACCATCATCTTTATTCGTCCAGATAGATGTATCTACACTGGCAGAATCTTCATCAAGAAACAAATACCATGTAGTATCAACAATTATCGTATCACCGCCAATATACCCCGTGTCAATATAATGAGCGGTTACCTGCCCGCTGGAGTTATACTCCGTTACATCGGATATCCACTGGTTACCAATCGTTAACGGAAGAATCACACTATCGACAACAACGGTTGAACATGCCGGTGGTTCCTGCCCGTTGTTGAACAGGTAATCGACTAAAAATGTCAGGTCGGTGATATTTATTTCATTATCCGCAGTAACATCAGCTTCCGATTGACACACCGAAGCCGGTCCGCTATTAAATAAGTAGTCAACAAGGTAGGTGAGGTCAGCAACATTGATTTCATCCAGAGAGTCACCATCAACATTCCCCCTGATCCCGGTACAACATTCATCGGCATATACCTGAGCCATAATGCTTAGAAAAGATATAAGTCCTAACAGGAAGCTGATTCGCAATATTTTCATATATCCTCCGTGAGAACAGAATAAATCGATGATATTAACTATTATAGTAAATAATGGAAAAATGTCAAGAAGGCGAACCTGACCCATGCACACCTGTATCATTGGTGAATATAGAGTGATTAACATCATATATTTTTTTGCTCTATCTCCCATGAAAGTTGTGATAACAGTTCAAAGTAATGTTGAAGCTCCAGGCACAATACCAGCGACAATCAAAAAACCGCCGTCGGTTATTCACCGACGGCGGAACACA
>JAJRZL010000250.1 GCA_024275255.1 Candidatus Zixiibacteriota bacterium
CAGGGGGCATGTAGTATCATTTTACATGCTGACTGATATCATCAAATTAGCCCGACCGGCACAATGGCTGAAAAACGGTATCATGGTGCTGGCACTGGTTTTTGCCGGGGAGTTGAACCATCTCCGTAAAATCGAGTTAACTATTATTGCCATTGCCATTTACTGCCTGTTGTCCTCGGCAGTGTACATGTTCAACGACCTTATTGATATCGAAAAAGACCGTCAACATCCGCTGAAAAAAGACCGTCCTCTTGCTGCCGGAAGAATATCGCCGGGGGTGGCGGTGGGGATGATTATCCTGTTGAGTGGAGGAGGGTTGGTTGCTGCATGGTTTATCAATATGCCTTTTTTCCTGTCGGCTATCTCATTTTTATTGTTGAATGTACTTTATACCTTGTGGCTCAAGCACATTGTCATCATAGATGTTATGGCTATTGCGCTTGGGTTTGTTATCCGTGCGTATGCCGGGGCGTTTGCAATTGAAGTGCCCGCTTCGACCTGGATGCTTATCAACACGCTGCTGCTGGCGTTGTTTCTCGGGCTGGGGAAACGCCGCCATGAGCTTATCTACCTTGAAGAGAGTGCTATCGCCCACCGTAAAACACTCAGTAAATATTCACCTTATTTGCTGGACCAGCTTATCGGAGTCGTGACACCATCTGTGGTGGTGATGTATATGCTCTATAGTTTTTCCACCGAGGTCTCACTCAAGCTGGGAACAGACAAGTTGTTTATTACTATTCCGTTCGTCGTGTACGGTATTTTCCGATACCTGTACCTGATTCATCGAAAAGAACAGGGGGGGTCCCCTACCCATGTACTAATAAATGATAAACCAATCCTTATAACCGTGATGCTGTGGCTTATCACAGCCAGTATTATTTTGTATGTATTATGAGAAAAATAACTATCACAACCGTTCTGTTGCTGTTTGCTCTTTTGATAATAGGGTCATGCGGTAAAAAAGAAAAAAAGAATACCAGCGCCCTCCAGGAATTATCAAAACCGGATATTACTGCTTTGCAAGCTCTCCCCTTTGGAGCAAAAGCATTGCTCATCCCCGATATGGACTCCCTCAACATAAAACAGGTTGGCAAGCCCAAAGTGGTACGCCCACAAGATGCTTCCGCTTTTTTGGGTGGTTCAGTTGACAGGTATTTGCAGTACGATTTTATCGGTCTCGTGGCAGCAAAGTACACCGTCCGGGGAACAACTGTCTCGGTGGAAATTGCCGAGTTTGCCGAGCCGGAAGATGCCTATGGTCATTATGCCACGTTGCGACCTGATGGCACTACTACCTCTCGACTGGGAGCAGAGTCATTCGTTATGGGGGCAACAAGGTATTTTACGCGCGGTACGTTTGTTGTCACGCTTTCCGCTGACAAAGCTTCCGAAACCAATATGAAAGCGGTGGACCTGCTGGCGGAACAAATTAATAATCACCTTACCGGGAAATTGTCACCACCTGCGTTCTACATGATGTTTCCCTATCGAGATAAAATAATACCATCCACAAAGTTTTACCGTTACAATTACCTTGGTGTCCCGAAACTGGACAACGTATATACCACCGATTATGTTATTGAAGGGGATACCATGACGCTCTTTCTGACAATGGACGAAAGCGGGGGGCAGTTAATATATTTGGAAAGCTACGCAGAAAGTGCCGGCAAACGTA
>JAJRZL010000251.1 GCA_024275255.1 Candidatus Zixiibacteriota bacterium
GACATGGAAAACACAAGCGGACCGCTGCTGTCCGGGTCAACAGCAGCAATAACAAACTCCAGGGTATCGCCTTCAAGAATAGTAGTGTCATGTGGTTGTGCAGTAAAATATGGTACTAAACCGGGTGGAGTAAGAACTGCAATATATATTTCTTCAATATCAACCAGTGAGCCTTCAGTCCCCTGAAACAGCAGACTGAAAAAACCGGTATCAGACATCACGGGAGCCAATATGACCGTATCATACACCGGACTGAACCCGCATCTTCCCTCAAGTGTCACAAAATTAGGCTGCACAGTAACATTCCCGACACACACATTGTCAGTAATATACGGACTAACCGTCAACAATTCAAATTGCAGCGTGTCTCCAATGAGAACCGTATCAATCCGCTGATTACCAGGAATTAAATCAACATAACTTGCTTCACGTGGATATACATACATTGTGACAACATGCTCCTGACCGGGAAGGATAGTAATAGCATTGGATACATCATCACCCCAGTAATGGGAGACTGCATTATCATTGGTGGAATCACCAACAATAACATCAAAACCATGTGAGAATTGGTTGCTCCATGATGCATATAAGATTTTATTCGGCGGGGTTGCCGGTATAGGAAAGAAGGGCCCGTTCACAGAACCAAAGACACGAAAAGACGGCTCAAACATATCATCAACAACTTCGTAGTATAACATTCTCGGTTCCAGCAATTCCTGGTAGGTGTTTGTAAACGGTTTATCAGGGATACGTTCACCAAATGGCGGGGCACTATTAAGATTAAAATCGTAACCCAGTAAGTTACGAATCCCGATATCTACCGGACTCGTTCCGGTATTATGTACATGGATTGTTATCCGTAACCGGGTGTCATCAATATTCGAACGCCCTTCAATATATGTCTCCTGGATAATTAACAAATCATCTTTGGCATAGCCGTCCGGTGTGACTTCCCATTTGGAGACAAAACCAAGTGGTATTTCCGAATTGTACACGGTTCCATAATTATTGAGCATTACCGGTATATAACCATTAACCGCCACTATCCCAGGTGTTCTGTATTGACTACGTGTTACATAGTCAGTCCTGGTTGTGTATGAACGAATGGTAAGATATGATGTCCACGGGTTTTGAGTTGAACCACCGTAGAGTATATTCCAATTATCATAATTGGGGAACTTGGGACCGGTGGCCAAAGTATATGTCCCGATGCCATTCAATGTATCATAGGAAATTGTCAACACGAAAATATCGTTTGAAACTGTTTGAGTTTGCTGTTGAGAGGTCACCAGTGTGGATTGGCTGGTATCCTGTTTTGATTTTTTATAGGGAGAAACATATTCATAAGAAAACGTGGTGCTAATCAGCCCCAGTGAGAATACAAAACAGCATACAACGACAAAGATAACTTTTATTTTCATCAACTCCTCCAATTAACTAATCTTTACAAGAGAATACGTATCAAGCTGACATTTTATGAGGACAAAATAGCAGAAGATGGATATAAAGCAAGCATATTACCATATCATTTCAATATCTTGTTGTTGCAGTAGTCAGAGCAGACCTTCCTTAGTTCAAAAGGCACACCCTGATAGTTACTTTTCAGGTTTTTGCGGAACAACCATGATGGATTTTTAACGCTCTACAGTCACTAACCCCGGTTTTGCTTTTCGGGGTTTGCGGACATATTTGCGCTTGGTATAAATGACCGGGACAAGGCTGTCATTACGTGCTTTACTGAACCATGCCGCAACAGCGGCTGTTTCGGCGATTTCCTGTGGTGACGGCTGAAATGTTTTGGTCGGATACTTCATGACAACATGGGAACCGGGGCACTGCTGGGTATGAAACCAGAGTTCGTACGGTTTGGCAAATTCAAACGTAGTACGATCATTGTCACTCCCGTCACGACCAACCAGAATGGTCAACCCGCTTGAAAGTGTGTATCGTCGAAACGGCAGCCGCACGGGGATTTCTTCCCGGACTGTCTCCTGCGGTAACAACGATGCCAACTCCGTTTCGTACTGTTGGCGGGCAGCCTCGAAATTCTCCTGAAGCTCATGTTCAATTTGTTGCAGGGTCTCCAGTTCCTGCCGGCTGATTTCCAAACGACGTTTCAACAGCGACAACCCCTCGCGCCCTTTTCGGTAACGCCTGACATACGCCTCGATATTCTCTGCGGGAGTAAGTGCCGGATCGAGCTTGATAGTAACGGTATCATGGCTGTCGGAGAACACATCATCGACAACGATTTCGTTTACACCACGTGTTATCTTGTCAAAATTAATTTGAAGCAGCTCGGCTGTTTTTTTGTGCTGTTCATAATCTGTCGCTTGCGCTATGTCCTGTTCAATGTTTTGTAAACGTTTCTCCAAACGTTTGACTGCCCGGTTGACTGCCTGCCGGATTTTCTTCTGTTCGCTTTCCTGCTCTACCTGGTCCTGGCGCACCGAGCACATATATTGCACCGCCAGTGATAACGATTTGAATTTCTCC
>JAJRZL010000252.1 GCA_024275255.1 Candidatus Zixiibacteriota bacterium
GAGCAGAGAAGGCGACGGGATCCGTTTGGTATGTTTGGTGACTTTTTTAACTCCGGCAAAGATGTGACTGTGCGTAGTAATCCGATTCGTATTAAGGTGAAACCGCTGCCGACAAAAGGACGACCTGCTGACTATAACGGCAGTATTGGACAGTTCAGGCTTTCGGTCGTAGCGGATAAACGTTCGGTCGAGGTAAACCAACCGGTTACCGTGAAAATTAAAATAAGCGGAACTGGGAATATCAAGGCAGCAGCCGAACCGAAAATCCCGGAGTTGAAAGACTTTCGCGTGTACCAGGCATCCAGCAATGAAAATATAACCAAAATAAATAATCGTATTGGCGGGACGAAGATTTTCGAGGAAGTATTTATTCCCAGGCGTCCCGGTAATCTTCAAATCCCGGCACTTTCTTATTCATTTTTCGACCCCCAAAAAGGAGTGTATCGAACAGTTACCACGAAACCTATTCCCTTGAAAGTCACGTTGCCTGAAGGATATGCGGCATCGTCTGATGCTCCCTATACTCCCCAGCCGGACTTGATTATAAGCAGCTCTGCCAATGATATTCGATATATCAAGGAAAACACAGACCCTTTGCAACCCAAAGGCGAACTTATTTTGACCCAGCCGGTGTACCTGGTAGTAAATGGCATTCCCGTGTTAATGTTGGCGGGGTTAATACTGCTACGGAAACGTCGGGAAAAACTGACATCCGATATCGGTTATGCCCGTTCTCGTCAGGCAGGAAAACGTGCTCGGAAACGACTTGCCAAAGCCCGATCGCTGGCATCGGTGGATAATGCCGAGGCATATTTCGCCGAGGTGCATCTCGCGCTTACTTCCTATATTGCTGATAAAATGAATATCTCACCATTCGGGTTGACGACTGATACAATGAAAGAACTGCTCGAAGAACATTCAGCAAACCAGGAGTTGATTGACCGTGTCATCAAGGTGTTGCACAAGTGTGATTATGCCCGGTTCGCTCCGGCAACAGTGTCACAACAGGATATCGACGAACTGTTGAAAACGGTGGAACAGATTATGGTACAACTGGAGGGAGTGAAGTTTGAATAAGCGGTTGTTTATCATATTGTTGTTTGCTGTTATGATGATTCCGGTATGTTCCACGTGGTCATCTGAGTCCGCTGCCGAGCAGTTTGTCATGGCAAACAAGTTCTATGAGGAAAAAGATTTTGCCAGTGCCGTTCGATTGTACGAGGCTGCCTTAAAACAAGGGGTGGAATCGGCGACATTATATTACAACCTGGGCAATGCATATTTCAAAACGGGTGACATAGGTCATGCGATACTGAATTATCTGCGGGCAAAACGGCTGGCTCCATCTGATGAAGATATCAACCACAACCTCGAATTTGTCCGTCAGTTTTCACGGGTTCAGATGGAAGGAGTCGCCCTCAACCCGATTAACTCGTTTTTGAACCGGATTGTCGCGCCATATCGGCTGACCACATTGGCATGGATAACGTCGGCAATATTTATCTTGTTCTGTGTTATGTTAATGCTCCGTCTCGGTATAGGATACAGCGGCACTTTTATCCGTACTTCTACTGTTGTGCTGTTAGTGCTTTTATTGATTGCTGGTGGATTGACTACTTTCAAGTATCGGACTGACTATATTACCGAGCGAGCGGTAATAGTGAAAGAAACCGAGGTGCTAAACGGTCCGACAGATAAAGCTGATATCGAATTTCAGGGGACTCCGGGGTTGATTGTCGAAATCATATCGGAATCGGGCGATTATTATGATGTCCTGTTTGAAAATAAGCGTCGGGGCTGGATTCTGAAAGATGATGTCGAGAAAGTCTGATATGTAACAAAAGACTTTTGAGCATTTGAAAGCAGTATCATTTCCTCAAAAGTGCATTTTGGAAAAGAGGGTGTATTGTAGTCATGGTTTCCGCCCATGCGAAAAAGATACCTGAGAGAATACAGCGTTTTTCAACACTCCTCCTTTATCTTGTCACCCCTGCGAAAGGGAGTGTTGAAAAAGTTATTTTGTGGGGGCATGCTCCGAACCCGCTCAGCATGACTTGTTGAATGACAATAACTTTCAAGTCACCCTGAGCGGAGTCGAAGGGCACTTGAAAGAAAATGTTGATGTTTTTCAACAGACCCGAAAGCAGCCGTCCGGAAACCCCAGGATAAAAAAACTGGTTTCCCATGTATGTTGGACGGACCGTTTCCTTCCCGGTAACCCCTTGCTTTCTTTCAAAGAGAAGCTAAGCTGCCGGGTATCTTTTTGAACAATCACTTGCGAAACGTTCATTTACCTTTTACACTATGTGTCTTGAAAAAAACAGATATACTGGTTCGATACATAGTACTTCTTCGGATGCATTGAAACGCTGTATAATTATAAAGAAGGCTGAGAAAGTTATAGATGGCGAAAAGAAAGAAACGAATCCTGATAACAAACGATGACGGATATTATACGGAGGGGATAACCAAACTGTTTCGAGCCTTACAGCGTGTGGCTGATGTGTGTATGGTAGCTCCCGATCGGGAACAATCAGCCAGTTCACATTCGTTGACGCTCAATCGTCCTCTGCGGATACATAAGCTCGACAGTCATCGGTACACCACCGATGGCACCCCGACTGATTGTATCATGCTGGCTGTGCATTTACTGTTCAAAAAACGGCGACCAGATATGATTATTTCCGGGATCAATCATGGTCCGAATATGGGGGATGATGTCACTTATTCCGGGACGGTGGCGGCGGCGATTGAAGGCTCCATTATCGGAATACCATCAATGGCGGTTTCGATGTCCGGGTATGAACCGGGGATGTCTATGACACGAGCGGCAGCGTTTGTTGTGAGGATATTGAAGCAATATGATTCATGGGAGCTTGACCCGGCAACGTTTCTTAATATCAACCTTCCCCGTGATACCGGAAAGCCATACAGGAAATTCGAGTTTACAAAACAGGGAATCCGTTTGTATAAAGATATTATAGTCCATAAGAAAGATCCGCGTGGAAAACCGTATTACTGGATAGGTGGACGCCCAAAATGGAAAACAACCAAAGGGACAGATTTTGAAACGGTAAGCCGGGGAGTGGTATCGATAACCCCGTTGCGTCTCAATTTTACTGACACGGAGTCTCTGGAACGGTTGAAAGAAGCTAAAATTACAATTTGAGGTACGGCAGTAACTAAATCACCTGAAAAGAGTTGACAATTGTTATAAATGCTTTTACTTGTGCATGGAAAATACGTATCGGGGCGTAGCGCAGTTTGGTAGCGCACTTGGTTCGGGACTAAGGAGTCGCTGGTTCAAATCCAGTCGCCCCGATTTTTCATGAAATGGATATTAGTAAGCATGGTGGGGAGATAAGTGTCCTGACTAAATTGGTTTGCTAAAAAGAAAGGTGGCTCACGTGGCGGTGGAGAGGAAAACTGTAATTGCCGTTGTGGGGGCTGGAAAATGTTCAAAAAAGCTGCGGGATATGGCAGCAAGGGTTGGGAAATACATTGCTGAACATGGGGGGGTTCTTATTTGTGGTGGTATGGGTGGCGTTATGGAAGGGGCTGCAAAGGGTGCGAAAGAAGCAGGCGGGCTTACTATCGGGATTCTTCCTACAGATAATAAAGACGATGCCAACGAATATATTGATTTCGTTATTCCTACCGGTTTTGGTGAGGCTCGCAACATCATTGTCGTTCGTTCGGCTGATGCTGTGGTTGCATTACCTGGTAAATATGGAACATTATCAGAAATGGCGTTTGCCTTGAAAGCAAAAAAACCGTTGGTGTCTGTATCGGCATGGAAGCTCGGAGATGAAATTCATCAGGTAGAGGATCCGGTTGAAGCTGCCAAACTGGCTATGGAACTGGCTACCGAAGGAAAATGAAAACGGTTGGGGCTGAAATTCTGGTGAAGGGATTGGTGCAGGGGGTCGGATATCGTTATTTTTGTTATAATAGAGCAAGAAACCTTGGTCTTACCGGCTGGGTGAAAAATAATCCTGACGGTTCTGTTTCACTGATGGTCGAGGGAGACAGATCTTTGATTGAGTCGCTTCTTGATGAATTAAAAGTCGGTCCACGATATGCTGTTGTTAAGGATGTCCGGGTGACATGGTTCCCGTATAGCGGGAAATATACCGATTTTCAGGTTACATTCTAATAAATGGATATGTTATGACAGATTTTAAATCATTTATCCGAAGTGTCCCTGATTTCCCCAAACCGGGGATTTGTTTTTATGATATTACTACATTGCTGCAGGACAAAAACGGGTTCCGATTGGCACTGGATGCCATGGAAAAATATGTCCGCTCCTGCAAACCTGATGTACTGGTTGCCATTGAATCGCGGGGATTTCTTTTTGGCGCTGCTCTTGCTGACAGGCTGCATGTAGGAATTGTTCCAGCGCGAAAACCGGGAAAACTGCCGTATAAGACTGTTGCTGAAACGTATGAGCTTGAATATGGAACTGACAGTCTTGAGATTCATGCCGATGCCGTACAGTCCGGGGAACGGGTGGTGATTATTGATGACTTAATAGCAACCGGCGGGACTCTTCAGGCAGTATGCAAGCTTGTGGAAAAACTTGGGGGGGAAGTTGTCGGTATTTCGGCAGTGATAGAGCTTTCGTTTTTACCTTGGCGGGAAAAACTTACCGGGTACGATGTGAATTACCTGGTATCGTATGATTCGGAATAAGCCCCTGTTATGAGTTCCGATTTACAGGGATACAGTTGAGAAGATGTCAATAGTGCTGTTTCCGGTAAAATACATTGACATTACTTCCCGGTTATCTTTTCGTACTGCAAAAGAGAATATGAAAGCTGCCCCCGTAGCTCAGTAGGATAGAGCAGCGGTTTCCTAAACCGCGGGCCGCAGGTTCGATTCCTGCCGGGGGTATGTTTTTCATAAAGTACAGATTACGATGAGTTGAAACCGGAAAACATCTGGAAAAAGAGGGGGAATGTCTGTACGGTGGCATTTTTAGTGGTGATATTTTTGTTTTTTTGAACTGGTTTTTTTTAAGTGTTAGGTGTGTTATGGTAATTTCTTTGCTGTCAGTGTGTTACAAGGGCATTATTTCAGGAAAATCGTTTGACATACTTATACCCCCTGAATATATTTGTTAATTATTTTTCGCCTTTGGTGCGTCTATAGATTGGAAGAGATTGTTAGACAATAAGGAGTTTTTTAGCATGGTCTTGAAAATTACAGGTAGTTTTGTGCTTGTATGTCTTCTCGCGACAATGGCTTTTGGGCAGGGAATAGGAATTGACGTGGGAGCCGGTGACAAACCAACCATTGAGGCTTTTTATTTTGATTTCTCAGGTGGCGGCGCTCGTTCGGAAGGAATGGGCAAAGCATTTATCGGTTTATCAGATGACAACAGTGCCGGAAGTTGGAATCCTGCGGGGTTATATGAAATTGAAAACCCGATTATGTCTATTAGTTATGGCTCTCTTGCTCCCCGTGGTTATACAAAATCATTTATTACGGTAAACGAAAATGTCAGGCAGTTTGATCATACCGGCTCTCTGGGGAAAATATCTTTTGCCAGCTTTGTTGCCCCGCTTCGCGTTAAAGGGCACCAGTTTATTGGCTCGTTCAGCTATACACGCAATTTTGATCAGTACCAGGCGTTTACCAGGTCAGATACCGGGTGGGTTCCAAGGTCGTTATCGGTCACTGTTGGTGATGTAACCCGAACCTTTTCAGATTCTATTTATTACAGTGGAAATACCAATACCAACTTTGAAGGCGGACTGGAATCTATCAACTTCAGTGTCGGAACACGCATTTATAAAAAATATACTGTTGGTGTGGCGTTGAATGTCTACACCGGTCATATGGTACGTGATGTCTTTACGTCCAATTTCTTCGATGATGTTCACCGGAGTGTAATCGATACTCAGATAGTGGATGCTATTTATACTACCGAAGTGCTGGATTCCAATAAGTTCTCAGGATTCAATGTAACCCTGGGAGCAAAATATAACGGTGAGAAATTTGATGCCGGGTTAGTGATTCGCACGCCATTCTCGCTTAATGTGAAAACCGGTCGTTCGTATTACCTCATTGCCACTGAAAACGGACTGGAGTTGAATAACGGTACCGATACCGTGTACTATGATGATTTGCTGGCCAAGTATGATATTCCCTTGATTGTTGGTATGGGGCTCGCATATAAAGTAAAAGATAATCTTACTCTTGCTTTGGATGCCGAGTACCGCGCTTTTGGAAGTGCGAAAGTGAAAGTTCGTGATTCCTTATTCCTGGATCCCGGTGGAGAAAATAAAGAATTCTTTACCGAGAAAGATCCGGAATGGAATAATGTATTTACAATCCGTACCGGCATGGAGTTTATGAAAGAGTCCCGTATCGGTACTATTCCTATTCGTGCCGGTTTTGGATATGTTCCATTGCCGTTCCCGAGCGTTGATGCCAACGGTAATACTTCTTCGACAAATTCTGTGAGTTTCTCGCTTGGTTCCGGTATCTGGTGGAGCCAGATTCATCTTGATTGGGCATATACCTATAGTACCTATTCCTGGGAACGGTCAGATGTATTTGAAGAAAAGAACAAGGACCATCACTTTAACTTTACGTTTACAGGATATTTCTAAAAAATAATACAAGCGGGTGAAATCTATATTTCACCCGCTTGAGATAGATAAGTTGCTAACTTCGCATAAATGTTTACCGATAACTAAATACTAAATACAGAGAAAAAATGGTACGGAGCTGTACATGTACAACAAGGTTAAATTAACGAAAAGACAGATTAAAGAAGATAAGTTTACGGCTTTTGTACTTCGTTCAAAAGCGCAAGTCACTGAAAACTGGCAGTTTGTTGTTATAGGTGTTGTGCTGTTGGCTCTTGTTATCGTTGGGGGAGTGTATTACATCAACAGTCAAAAGACGAAAAAACTGGAAAGTGCTCAGCAGTTTGCCCAGGCAATGTCGAACTACAGGAATGGGAACAAACAGGTTGCCGTTGCGGGGTTAAACCAGCTTCTCGAAGAAAACCCGGATGCTAAAATTGCGGCTGAAGCCACGTTTATGCTGGGAACAATCAATTACGAGTTACGTAATTATCCCGAAGCCATTCGCTATTGGGAGATGTACACTTCCAAGTACCATGATGATAAAGGGATGCAGGCATCAGCTTATGCTGGTATCGCTGCTTGTCAGGAAAATCAGGGTAACTATGAAGAAGCTGCCGCCAAATATCTTGAGGCTATTAAAGTATTCCCCGATGGTCCGCTTGAAGGGGATTATCGTGAAGCGGTGATTCGTAATTATCTGGCATTAGGCAAAGTTGAGCTTGCCCGTGCACAATTAGATACATTAAAAGAGAAATTCAAAGGCTCAGAATTATACAATCGTACCGCTCGCTATTTCAGTGAGCATTCCCGTTCATAAGTTCTTGTGTAATTCATTTTGAATTACGTTATTGGTGGACATGAAGCCCATAAAGGTTGCCATTTTATGGCACATGCACCAACCGAACTATCAAAAACCCGGCTCACATGAATTGGTTTTGCCGTGGGTTCGTCTCCATGCCCTGAAAGATTATCTCGATATGCCGTTGTTGGCGGCAAAGTATGATAATGTACAGGTAACGTTTAATCTTGTCCCGTCGCTTCTCGACCAGCTCCAGCTCTATATTGATGGGGGGACAGACAGGCATTTGGAGCTGTCCCGTATGAAAGCGGACGAATTGTCAGATGAATTGCGCCGGGAGATTCTCAATACCTTTTTCCTCTCGCATCCAGAGCATATGATAGAACCCTATAAACGGTATCATGAGCTGTATATTAAACTTCGCGATAATGCGGAGGACCCTATCCTGCCGACATTATTTTCCTCGGAAGAAATTCGTGATTTGCAGGTATGGTCAAATCTTACCTGGGTGGATCCCATGTTTCGGAAAGAGGAGCCGGTAAAATCGTTGTTCGACAAGAAACGTCATTTCACCGAAGAAGAAAAACATTCATTACTGGACTGGCAGATAAAGTTGATTGCCAGAATCGTGCCGACATATCGGGAACTGTTCGAAGCGAAGAAAATTGATATTTCATTTACCCCGTATTATCACCCGATATTACCATTGCTTTGTGATACCGATGTTGCTCGTGAAGCGTTGCCGAGTATTACGCTGCCGAAACGAAGATTCCGGCATCCTGAAGATGCCCGGCAGCAGATTCTTATGTCGATGGACAAGTACGAGGAGCTTTTTGGGCGACCAATGCTTGGTATGTGGCCCTCGGAGGGTTCCGTTTCGGAAGAAGTTGCCAATATCTGTCTTGAACTGGGAATACAATGGATAGCCACAGACGAGGAAATCTTGTACCAGTCACTGGCAAAATCGAACCTCGACAGCAAGGAAAACCCACTTCACACGGTCTATGAGTATGGACAGGGGATAAAACTCTTTTTCCGGGACCACCGGCTTTCTGACCAAATCGGGTTTGTCTATTCCGGTTGGGATACCGAGCGGGCGGTTGATGATTTCCTGACACAGATTAAAAATATTGGTAACTTATTCAAACATGATGGTGAGCGGGTTGTTATACCGGTTATCCTTGACGGAGAAAATGCCTGGGAATACTTCCCTAACGATGGGAACGATTTCTTGAGTGAATTATATGCTCATTTGAGTGCCGATCCTGATATTGAAACCATCACCATGACCGATGCCGCCCAAATAATCCCGCCTCGTCCACTGCCAAAATTGTTTGCAGGCTCATGGATAAATCATAATTTCCGTATCTGGATTGGTCATCCTGAGGATAACATGGCTTGGGAGCTTTTATCTATGACACGGGAAGCTCTGGTACAGTATGAACAACAGCCGGATGCCAGGCCCGAAGTTGTAAAAAAAGCCTGGAAACAGATATATATTGCCGAAGGTTCGGACTGGTGCTGGTGGTATGGTGATGAGCATCGGGGGGCAAATAACGAGCAGTTTGATAGTATTTTTCGGGGACATCTGGAAGCAGTATATCACCTGATAGAAAAAACACCCCCGATTGATTTACTGACCCCGATTTATCAAAGAGAAGTAAAAGCCAGTATTATTCAGCCGGATGATATTGTTACCCCGACTCTTGACGGCATCGTAACACATTTTTATGAATGGGCTGGTTCGGGATGTTTTAGCTGTGTGGAATCGGGTGGGGCTATGCACCGGGCAGAGCAGATAGTGGAGAAAATCTATTTTGCCTACGACCGTGTAAATATTTATATTCGGCTTGACTTCATTGATAAAAAAATGATACAATCTACCAGTGACAGAAGAATACATCTTAATTGTTACGGCGATGAGCGCTGTGAAATAGTGGTGCCTGTTTCTGGTAACAAACAGGATGAACCCAAAGATGGTTGCTGGAAATATGCGTTACAGGACATCCTGGAGCTGGCGGTAAAACGAAGCTATCTCTGGCAGAATGGGTTTGGGAAGTTCGGGCTGCAAATTTCAATATATGAAAATGATGCGGAAATTGAAAAGTGGCCCCCCAAGGAACCGCTCACCTTTGTTGTGTATGAAAAAAATAAGGAAAAGTTCTGGCCCTCGTGATAACCACGGAAAGTGAGGGATGCAGATATGGACAATACATTTTTCAAAAATGAATCGGATGACAAACCACAAGGCGCTATTCCGGATTTGGACGACAACATCAGTGGTGGAGAGCAGACGAGCAGTGGTACGAAGGAATATGATGTCAACCGCATGGCAATCATTCTTTCGTATATCCCGTTTCTTTGCTTTATTCCCCTGGTGAACCTGGGGGATAATAAGGAAGTGCGCTTTCATGCCCGACAGGGTGTCATGCTGTTTCTTATCGAGCTTGTCGCAGCGATATTTCTCATTGATGGTATCTCGGACTTTATTTTTAAGGTTATTCTCATCGCCGCCCTGGCTTTTTCCGTGGCGGGGATTGTCTTTGGTCTGCAAGGGAAGGAGTACCGGATTCCCTATATCAGCGACTTATTAGACAAAACAAAGCTATAAATTCAGGCTTCTTTTGTTCCGTTGTGCAGGTGCAATTGGTATGAAAAATCATTATAAGCAATTTGGGGTCATCCTGCTGGCAGCTCTTGTCCTGAATATACTACTTGGCTGTGCCACTACCGGTCCCCGGGGAAAACGTTCTTTTATCATTATTCCAGTTAGCCAGGAACTGGCTATCGGCACACAGATGGCAGCTCAGGTGGAGCAATCAGAGAAAGTACTCGCTGACACTGTCTGGCAGAATTATATCAATGAAATCGGTCAAAAAATTGTCCGCGTTTGTGACAGAAAAGATATTACCTACCACTTTACCGTTATCGAATCGGACCAGGTCAATGCCTTTGCCGCACCCGGGGGATACATTTATTTTTATACCGGTTTACTGAAGCAGATGTAGAGTGAATCGGAATTGGCTGCGGTTGTTGCTCACGAAGTATCGCACGTTGTTGCCCGGCATGGAGTGAAACGTCTGCAGGCGGTTTTAGGTGTTTCGGCAGCCTATGAGCTTGTGTTCGGTGATGATAAGAACAAGTACCGTGATATTGCGGTTGGTGTCGGTATGAAATTGCTGTTTGCGCGCTACTCTCGCGACAACGAACGTGAAGCTGATAATTACGGTATCTATTATATGGTAAAAGCAGGTTATAATCCACAAGGGGCTGTTACCATGTTTCATCGCTTGGCAGAACTCGGTGGTGTGGGCTATAACAACGTTTTCGAGGGTCTGCTGGCATCTCATCCCGAAACACAGGAACGCATCCGTAATGCCGAATCTGAAATCAATCAGATGAAGCCATTGCCGAACAATCTTGTCGATAGTCGTCAGCGGTATCAGCGGATGCTGGAACGCTTACCGAAGTAATATTATCTTTCTTCTGAAAAAAGACTATTTATTGCGGTAAATCAGGAAAGCTATCGCATAAATAGATGGAATAACCGCTCTTTTTTGTACCTGTATTTGATGAAGCCGGTTTATTTTTCCGGGACGGAAAATATGTTCCTGTAATGTGTTGAACAACAAGGAGATGTGGCTTGCGTGAAGTTTGGAAACTTTTCTATCTTTTTTGTTGACAATATGTTATGAAAAAGATACTTAGCAAGATAAAAGTGGGAAATAATTTCCGTTTTTCACTAATGGAATTGGTTAATTTCCCGACAATATAAGGAGTGATGTATCAGTTTTGAACAGTGGAGGATAATTGATTGAGTGCGTGACAGTTGAGTAACTGCAATCATTCAATCAAGGATATGTTGTTCAAAAACTGACAGACCAACCGTTTTCTTGGAAGGGGAGAGCGGTTCGGATATTGGAGGTTCCGGGCGAAAGAATTCGTCGTGATGATGGAATGGGTTGTACTGGAATGGGTTACACCTCACCACAAAATCCTGTAAGTATTTCAAAAATACCCCTCTCAAAGTCACGCGTCGGCATTTCACTTGCCATGCTAATATGTAATGGAAGTGATTGGAAAGGGAATGAGAGATGTACAGACGCACGCTTAAGAAAATCCTTTTAGGCTGGTTTATTCTGCTGGTTGTTGTGGCTTTCTTTGGTAAAGTCACAACTGCTGCTTCTAATGCCGGGAGGACTGCTGCTGATTTTTTACTTATTGGAGTTGGTGCCAGGGCTGCTGCCATGGGGGGAGCTTACACTGCTGTTACGAATGGCGCCAGTGCTGCCTACTGGAATCCTGCCGGTTTAACCGAGGTGGTAGCTGGTGAGGCTATCCTTGGGCATTATGCCTGGTATCAGGATATCAATTTAGAACATGGAACCATAGCCTATCGGGTAAGCGATCGGACGACGATTGCCGCATCTATAAGTTACCTGGGCTATGGGCAGATTGACGGTCGGGATATCAACGGACAATCAACCGGGGATATTGCTCCCTATGATTGGGCGGGTTCATTTTCCGTCGGTTTTAAGGCAACCCCCGAAATTGATGTCGGGGTCAGCGGGAAATTTATTAATCAGAAACTCGATGATATCGGCAGCTCTACTGTTGCCCTTGATCTTGGAGTGAAATATCTCCATGAGCGTTTTACCGTGGCTGCCGTGATTGCCAATGTCGGTCCTGATATGAAATTTGCCGGAATCAGCGAGCGAATACCATCCTCAAGCCGTATCGGTATCTCTTTCTCGCCATTCAATGACTTGTTGTTGACTTCGATTGAGTTTGAGAAACGTTTCTATGGCGGCAGTGTTATTCGACATGGATTTGAAATGATTTTTTCTAATCAGTATTTTATTCGGGCGGGATACAGCTTTTACCCGGGTGATAAAATTCGGGCATTTGGTGGAGGACCATCTGTGGGGTTAGGTGTTCGGTTCGAAAAGGCAGAACTGGACTATGCATTTACCCCCAAAGATGACTATTCTTCAGAGAGCTTACACCGTTTTTCCTTTATTTTCAGGTTTGGAGAGTGATGCTTTGTAAGGATGTATGACCTCCTTTCTTATGAAAACCAGCCTTTTGGCTGGTTTTCTTTTGCATATCAATAAAATACCCTGGTGCGCAACGCCTTGCATATAATATGCCCTTATTGGCAAAGCTTTACTCAATACCACACGGCAGGTAAAAATATACCTTTTTTCGTCTTCATGGTACAAGATGCTGTGTTGTTGTAACTTGTTGGGATACAATGTGATGATGCGGTCCGAGGTGAAACTGTACCGATTTGGTCCAGTTATTGTTTTTTGGCAATACTTTTGCTAATGTTATGCTTGAATTACAACGGTAGTACAAACTGGAAGAAGAAGTAACTAACGAAAATGGTAACTTATTATTAGTAGGCAGGGTCAAATAGAAGATGAAAGCTGAAATGGATGGGCAATTGCAGGGTAGAAGCGATAACGCTGTTGTATTAGACGGGACAAAATTAACGTATGGTACAGCAGCCGATGTCGCGGTTCCCACTGGGGGGGCGACAACCGGATATCTCAACTTTTTTGAGTACATGAAATATCTTTCTTGCGAGTATTTTCACGGTATATTATTTGTAACGTTGTCTGTATTGTTTGCACTCATGGTTCCGGCAGCACTGACAAAACCTGAAAGGGTAAAAGCTATGGCAGGTCGCTTGTTCAAAAGAGCAATTGATATTGTCGGAGCAACAGTAGGGTTAATCCTTACCTTGCCCTTGTTTATTATTTTACCTGTTCTTATTAAGCTTGATTCACCGGGCTCCGTTTTTTACACCCAGGTTCGGGTTGGTGAGAATCGTCGTAAGAGAGATCGTCGTTTTCACCAGAAAAGCGATATTGTCGAGCGCCGTCGTCGTGACAGACGACGTGAGAATATTATGGGAAAACCGTTCAAGGTTATCAAATTCCGGACAATGGTACAAGATGCCGAGAAGAAGTGTGGTCCGGTGTGGGCGACACGCAATGACCCCCGGATAACAAAACTGGGTAGTTTTCTTCGGAAAACCCGTCTTGATGAAATTCCCCAGTTTCTCAATGTATTAAAAGGTGATATGTCGCTGGTTGGTCCACGACCGGAGCGACCGGCATTTGTAAAAGAGCTGGCGACAAAGATTGAAAATTACGAGGGTCGCCTGGCGGTAAAGCCGGGATTGACCGGATTGGCACAGGTTGAAAATGGATATGATTCTGATATCGAGTCTGTAAATCGGAAGGTATCCCTTGACCTGAAGTATATCAAGGACTGGTCAATCTGGACTGATATTAAGATTTTGTTAAAAACCGTCGTTGTTGTCATTACCGGAAA
>JAJRZL010000253.1 GCA_024275255.1 Candidatus Zixiibacteriota bacterium
ACCGATACCCACTTGTACCCGCTTAACGGGGTAATAAGGTCAACAGCAGTGGCGACAAATTGCTCATCGGGCAGATACGGGACAATCTTTTCCTTTACCATCAAAACCCGGTAATCAGAAATCTCACGGGCAACTGTTACATGGGGGTGATAGTCTTTGTGAGGAATAGGCATTCCCAGATATGAGTACAACCGATAGTAGAGATTAATCAACCGGTCATTTTTTTTCACTTTCCAGCATATCACGGGGTAATCGGGATAGAAATCCTCAATCGAACTCAGCTCGATAGGAAACTGGGTTTCATCCTGTATGACCCCTTCGATAGTTCCCGTTAAGTCATCGAGGGACAAACGGGACTCAAACGGAAAAACAATAGTAATATGAGATGCTATGAGATTATAAATAGGGTCAAACCGTTCACGCAGGGGAGCAATGATACGGTCCAGCTCTTCGGGCAAGTAAATGACCAGCGCATACTTGTTTTGCCGTCGTTCTTCGAGGTTCTCTTCGTAATAATAATTGTACATGTAAAAGCGATTACCTTCCATGATTACTTATAGAATACAATCTCAATTCTTCTGTTTTTTGCCCTACCGGCAGCGGTTTTGTTGGAAGCAACAAAGTTAGTTTCGCCTCTTCCGAATACTTTCATCCGTTCTTTTGCTACCCCAAATGCTACGAGATAATCCCGAACCCGGTTTGCCCGTTTTTCCGACAATTTCCGATTAGCTCGTTCTTTTCCAATATTATCGGTGTAGCCGTTTATTTCCAAACGAATTTCCGGTACAAATTGCAATACCCGAGCCAGCTCTTTGAGTCGTTCCAGATTTTTCGGATCCACTTCGAAAGAACCGGGGGGGTAATCAATATGTAATACCATCGGTTTGGCGAATATTGATAAATCAATACATCCGCACCTGTCAACCGCAATACCGTATAATGTTCCCGGGCAGTCATCCAAACCATCTGGAACCCCATCGACATCCGAATCGACCGGACAGCCATTTTCATCCACAATTGCTCCAACAGGATTAAAAGGGCAGGAGTCAAGATAATCCGGCACCCCGTCAAAATCCGAATCAATCGGACAACCATGAATATCCACGTTATTTTTTGCTCTTGCATCGGTTCCCGGGCAGTCATCCAGACCATCGGGAATACCGTCCCAGTCACTGTCAACGGGACAACCGGTATTGTCAACAACAACCCCATCGGGAGTACCGGGACAGTCATCAACATTATCCGGGACACCATCGAAATCGCTATCCTGTGAAGATGCCATGGGTATTTCTCGTTTCGATGGTTTCGTTCCCCAGTCCTGTTGTGAGGGCCATGATGGTTGATAACCGGCTGAGCCAAATGAAAACGTAAGGGAAAGGGAAGTGCCCACCAGCCAACGGTCACGGGCAGCATTGACAGCATCGGCAAACTCGTTTCCCGCTCCGGTGAGATAATCGGCATGGGTTGAAAAATCCAGGGACCAGCGTTTCGACAGGGGTATGTCAATACTGAGCAAGCCGCTTATGAACAGTTCCGAGGAAGCAAAATCAATGGTTTCGTTATGAGTACCGATGGTTTTCAAGGTTGTGTCCGAACCGGGGTCTTTATATTTCCAGACCATTAATCCGCCACCAAGTCCGGTGGAAAAATTGAGCCAGGTATCCGGTCCGAAAATATACCGGCTGACAGCAACCCCCAACCGGCTTGCCTGCCAGTGACGGGTCGCTATCTCTTTATTATGTCCAAATGCCAGTATGGAGCTGGCGGTGGTGTCGTCATACATATCATACCATAAAAGCGATAAATCAACTTTCCAGCGCTCAGTTAATGCCTGGGACAGACCAAACCCATAGGCACCCTGAAGAGGAAACTTGGGGTTCTCTCCTCCCGTTAGTGAAGCAAATTCACCAGAGAGCTTTACGGAGTAGCGGTAATCATTTGCTGATACGGGGGAGAAGAAGATACCGATACATAACACCAGAACTATGAATACAACAGTAGTCTTTTGCATGTTCAGGAACCAGTTGGTATTGTCAATACAACTTTTCAATACTAATACCTTTATAGTAATGTTTGAGAATCTTATCAAATGTCCACCCCTCGCGAGACATGCCAATAGCACCACACTGGCACATACCTATGCCATGTCCGTATCCGCTGCCTTGAAAGGTAACCGACCGGAGCCGACCATTTTTATCTCGTTCAATAAGTACATCAAATTTATCTGATGGTAAGATGAGATCGGGATTAGAAGTCCGACCGACCACCCAGCGGATGCGGTCACGATGGAACCGGTAAATGTCCGTATCGGTAAATACTGCCAGCGTTGCTACTCTTCCACCGGGAGTGCGTTTCAGGACTTTTATATCACGTATGCGACCGATACGGAGATCACGTCCACGGTCACTTGCTATGTACTGCTCGATACGACCGCGAAGCTGTTTTTCCGTAAACACTTCTCGCCACGAGTAATACTTGGACCAGGAACAGGCGCCATTGTCAGCAACCGGTTTGAGATAGGGTATTGATTTGCGGTCCCAAACCTGGGAAATGTCATCCGTCATCCCTCCGCAAGTCGAATGGTAGTACGCGTTGATAAGTTTGTCCTGGTATGAAGCGACAATTCCTGCGGTGGCGTCGATGGCTTTGTTCACCAGCTTGTTTTCTACTCGAACGCCTTCATACACCTGATCGTACACACTTGATTTTAAGTCATACGGTTCGTTAGGATATTGCTGTAAATGTGCCATGGCGTAGGTACGGGCGGCAACCGCCTGTGCTTTTACTGCTTCCAACTCTGCTTCGGTACGTTTGCCGATTTCCGGCGGGACGACTCCCCGCAAGTAATCTTCCATGTACACAATATTTACAAGACGGATATTCTGACCATGGGGCAATATTTGAATAATTCCCCGGTACATGTTGTCATTGACACGTATCCGGTTGTCCGTTCCCCGCGGGATGATATTGACTTCATCAACACCTTCCTGGATAACCAGTCCGGTGTATCCGACAACCTTCAATGTTCGTCCATGCCCATACACGGTAATCGGGCGGCTGGCATGGTACACTGCCTGTTGTCCCAATGTTAAGCACTCGATGGCAAACGCCTTTTGTGCCGAGAAGGTGGCTTCCGACTGGTTTTCATCAAGCAGTACCCGTACGAACGGAACCCGGATAAAGGTTTCCGGTTCTTCATCTTTCAATCCGGGAATGGTAGCGCAACTCCATACCAGAATCATGATACAAAGTCCCGTTCCGATACGGGCTGATACTTTTATCATGCGTTTGAGTAGTACCAATGTGTTTTTTTTATTATCCATTACTTATCTGCTGTTAAAGGAGGCTGTACAATATGTCCCAAAACAGGGGCAACAGCCGTTTTTCTCCATTGTCGTGTTCCCGTAATAAATGTTCTTGACCGCAGGCATACTTCCCCCATCACCGCATACGCTGCCGCCTCGACATAGTCACCATCAATCCCCAGTTCATCAATCAGTCCGATAGTGAATTCGGGCAGATGGTACGATAGTCGCTTCAGGAAAAACTTGTTATATCGACCGCCTCCGGTCAAATATAATTTTTTCAGGGTGGTGTCGTTTTTTACCAGTACTTTTACAGCTTGTGCGATAGAAATAACAGTAAGTTCGGCTGTTGTTGCGATGAGGTCTGTGTTTCTCAGCCGATTTTTTTCTCCAAATGCTCTTATTTTTTTTGCCAGTGTCGGTCCGAATAGTTCTCTCCCCGTTGATACTGTCCGGCTGGTAAAGAACGGCTGTTGTCGAAGAAAGGCTAACAACGGCGGATGGATTCTGCCTTTTTGAGCAAGCTGTCCGTTTTTGTCGAAGGGCTTACCATACAGTTCTCTGACAAGAATATCACACAGGCTGTTGCCGGGACCACAGTCACGAGCAACGATTGATGACAACGACTGTTTCGAGGGGATATAAAAGTAGTTTGCCATTCCCCCTATATTTACGATTAATCGTGATTCCTTCCCTGAGAACATCTGCACCATTGCTCCCGTGGTAATTGGCGCGCCTTCTCCGCCGATGGCAATATCTGCCTGACGAAAATCCCCTACCACTACTTTCCCTGTCTGAGCGGCAATGATGTCAAGGGAACCAAGCTGCATGGTGCCGCGTACGCGGTACGGTCCGATGGTTGTTTTTTTCGGAAGGTGTCGTATTGTTTGTCCGTGAGAAGCAATCATATCTATTGATATATTTCTGTCTGATAATTTGTTTATATACTGCTCCGCAAAAGTACCAATACATGTTCCCAGGGCAGCATCGAGATGAATTATTTCTTCAATCCTGATTTGCGTACTGTCACATACTTTGAAAATGTACTCCCTGAGCAGTTTGCTGAATTTTCTCGTCTTTCCTTCAAGAAACGATATGACCGGCTGTTTTTTCCGACGGGAGACATGAACGACAGCCATGTCAAGACCGTCAGCAGAGGTTCCGGAGTTTACCCCGAGGATGTACAGCTCATGACGTTTCCAAAGTGTAGGCAGCAACATACCTGAAAGGAATCAACTGGGAACGGTGCTGTCGAGTTTGAACTTTATCCCGTTTACTCTGCTGATAGCAGCCTCAAGGTAATCCATATTAACCTTACCTTCAGTTATGGCGTCACAAACATAAGAATATGCTTCCTGTGACTGTTCAAAATCTTTTCCGAAAAGCAGTAAATCATGCCCGGCATTTAATGCTGCTACCGCCCGTTCTCCAATACTTCCCAAACTGGCAGCTCCTTTCATAGTCAAGTCATCGGTAATGACCGGACCGTCAAAACCGAGGTAGCTTCGTAGAAGCAGAGAAATAATCTTTCTGGAACCGGTTACGATGGTGTTATCAATTTTTGGAAGAAGCAAGTGGGTGGTCATGACCAGTTCTGCCCCGCTTGCCAGTCCGGCAGTAAATGGAACATATTCTCGTTGTTTCCAGATGAGCTCATCATAGTCAGCCGTAGCAACCTGTTTGTGGGGATCGATATCGCTTGCTCCCAGGCCGGGGAAGTGTTTCAAGCAGGAAAACAGTCCGTTGGATTTTGCTGTTTTGACCGTTGCCTCGACAAACGGCACGACCATTTCGGGAGTGTTGCCAAAACAACGGTCCTTCAGACAGGGATTGTTGGCAATATCAATATCGCAGACCGGGCATAAATTCATGTTAATGCCGAGGGATTCCATGAACACCGCAGAACGGGAATATGCTTCCTGATAACTTTCCACATTCCTTTCCCGGGCGTATTCCGCCGGAGCTTTCAACTCGGATGGCATCTCCCGCAAACGACTGACCCGTCCGCCTTCCTGATCAATAGCAATAAAGGGAGTCGAACCGTTATAGATCGACTTTATACGTTTGATAGTGTCTTTTACAATCTGGGTTGTTGAACAGTTTTCCTCGAAAAGTATTACCCCGCCTATATTTTTCTCAGCAAGAAAACCAAGAACTTCACCGGAGGGAGCCTGACCCGAAAACCCGATTATAAACAACTGTCCGATTTGGTTTACAATATCTGTCATATCTTACGCTCGCTAAGTATAATATATTATTCCCGCCATATCTCTTTATACGACACAAACATGATTCCGACCTTCATCTTTTGCTTTATACAGGGCTTTATCCGCCACAGAGACAAGTTCTTCCTGCGGTCGTCCATTCTCAGGGAATGAACTCACCCCCACCGAAACAGTTATTTGAAGTCTCCCTGCCTGAGAGGTAATAATAACTGCTTTTTCTACTCGTCGACGGATACGTTCACCGATAACAACCGCTTCATCTTTCGATGTTTGCGGAAGAATAACAACAAACTCTTCACCCCCATATCGGGCAAAGATATCGACATCACGGATGCAACTCCGGATAATTTTTGCCAACTCTTTCAGGACGATATTTCCCACCTCGTGCCCATACGTGTCGTTTAATTTCTTGAACCAGTCGATATCTACCATAATGAGTGAAACCGGCAGATTATATCTGGTTGCTCTTCGTTTTTCCTCCTGGAGCTTTTGAATAAAGTAGCGATAGTTATAGGCACCTGTCAAGCCATCAATAATTGTTAATTCTTCAGTTCGTTTATGCAGTTTTGCGTTTTCCAAAGCCAATGCTGCCGAGCGTGCAACGATGGATGCCATTTGTAGATCAAGCTCGGTGAACTGTCCAATTTCTTCTGATTCGATAGTAATTGCCCCTTTAATACGGGCATGGGAATTCATCGGTATCACCATCAGTGACCGAGTGTTTTTATTCAACGGTTCATAATCGTCACGACCTTTAATATCTTTTATCCGTATCGGCTCATCACTTTCACATACCCGCTTGATGAGTTCCATATTGATGGATTCTATCGCACGACTGTCAAAATTGATTTTATCCCCGACAGCCCGTGAACGATACAACATTTTATTGTCAGAGCTGATAAAGATAATGGCATAATCAGTATATTTCAAAACACTGCCAAGTATGCGCATGACTTCTTTTACGACCATGTCCGGTTCCAGGATAGATGCCAGGATGCGGGAGTTTTCATAAATCATCTCGACACGCGCATTCGATAATTCCAGCTCGGAGGTTCGCTTGTTGAGGGTATCGAATAATTTCAGTAAACGTTTCTCAGAACGGCGCATATATGTTGATACATACGAAATTGCAAGGAAAGAGATAAGGAAGAAACCGCTGCGAAGTGAAATGTCGAACAATGTATCGACTCCAATACCACCACGGACAGCATAAAGATAGACGGCAATGACAAAAACGGTTATTCCACCGGCAACCCAGAACTCAAGCAGGTATGATGCTCCGGTAATTGTCAAAAGAAGCAGCAGGTAGAATGATGAGTTTATTCCCCCGGAGTAAAGTATTATTGTCGGAATGATAAGTATATCACTGATGATAGAAGCAAGGTATGCCAGCTTGATATCGAACTTTCCCTTTATCGATGCCCAGAACACACCAAATAAAGTCAGAGAGACACCAATAACGGTATAAACAAGTAACGGTTCCAGCAGGATAAGTTTGGTTACCAGTGCATACCAGACGATACTTGCCAGAGCGCCCACTCGCGACAGGAGATAAATGGTATCCAGTCGTGGCAAGAGTGTTTTATGTCTGTCTAAAAAAATCTTCATAAATAATAAAAAATGGGCATTTTCTGCCTTTGCTATTATATCGACTGATAGCCCGGAAAGTTTATGATACCAAATATCTTATAAGGCTGTTGAAGAGTTATAATGGATACGGGAATAGATAAACTCCCGTATGGAGAGGACCAGCACCCCTAAGGCTAATGCCAGCAGAAGGATATCGGTAACTGCCAGCAGGATATTGCCGGATGGGAGATATTTTACAAATAAATAATACCCCAGGGCTACGATGGTTGTACATATCATGATTGCAGCCGGTATGAGGGTAAACCAGCTTGATTTTCCGGCGCGGTGCAGCCAGACTGTTACTGCAATCAGGGTCAGGGCTGCCAACAGTTGGTTGGTGGAACCAAAGAGAGGCCAGATAAGCTTGTACCCGTTACTCATGGCGAGAATAAGCATGAGTAGTACTGATATGCCGGAGTTGAACCAGAACTTCATCATGATTGCCGGTGGATGCGGCAGGATTGTGTTCCAGAGTTCTTCAAAGAGATAGCGGTTCAATCGAACGGCGGAATCGAGGGTCGTAATCAGGAAACCTTCCACGGTTAAAATCCCGAAAACAGTTCCGGCGGCAATAGGGATTCCCATTGCTGTATTGAGCAGATGCCCCATGGATAAGGCAAAGGCTAAAATAGGGTTCCCGCTGCCGATATTGGGCCATGTGATGTCAAGATATTCCCGGTAGCTGATAGCTGAGCCGATTGCTACCAGCACCAATATTGCCAGTACACTTTCCAGCAACATCCCTCCATACCCGATAACCCGTGCCTGACTCTCTTTTGCCAGTTGCTTCGATGATGTTCCCCCGGATACTAAGGCATGAAAACCGGAAATAGCCCCGCAGGCAATAGTGATAAACAAAAAGGGCCATACCGGACCCATTTTAGCAGTCCCCACGGCAAAATTTGTCAAAGGTGCATTTACTGCTAACCCCTGGGCACCGGCAATGAGAACTCCGGCAATCATTGCAGCCATACCGAAATAAAGGATTTGGACATTGACAAAGTCACGTGGTTGCAAAATAAACCACACCGGCGCACCGCTGGCAACAAGGGTATAGATAGCGATTATCCACATCCATATTTTCGGTGGTAGAGCGACCGGGATATGAAATCCTATCCATATAGACATACCCCCGATAACAAATGCTATCATGTATGCCAGCCAGGTTTTAATTTGACGTTTGAGCACGAGAAAACCAAGAAATGGGGCGCACAATGTAATAACTATTACCGACGTGGAAGCGATACCGCCGATAATCCCCATTTCCTGACCATTGACAACAGTTGTACGCAACAGGTGCTGTCCCGGTCCCAGTCCCAGCTTGTCGAGGGGCCAAAGTGAAGTCAGTGATACTGCCGTTAATGAAAGAAACGCCGAGGTAACCAGCACAATCAGGACAATCGTAAAAGCGATAAACAGCAGGAACCCGGTCGGACCCAGTGCTTTTTTGGCAATTTGCGCCATGGAGTTGCCCCGTTCGCGTATCGATGCAAACAGGGCAACGAAATCATGTACCGCGCCAAAAAATATTGCCCCCAGTACCAGCCATAACCAGGCTGGTCCGATACCGTACAGCATCCCTAAAGCAGGACCGACAATGGGACCGGCTCCCGCAATGGTGGAATAATGATGAGCGAACAATACCGAAGGACGAGTAGGGACAAAATCTTTCCCGTCATTTATTTCAACAGCAGGTGTTGGTCGATTGGGTTGTACCCCGAGAGCACGGGAGATAAAACGGCTGTAATACCGAAACGCAAGAACGTAACATGCAATCGCAGTTAAGAAATAGACAAGAATATTCATACTGTCAACCTGTCCAGTATTGGCTGAAAACTATTCAATACCCGGCCAGCACAACACTAATAAAATGAGTAAGAATAGATTATGCAATAATTGTTTTGTCCGTTGAGCGGTTTGGTAATGTCAAGTATTGTGTGTAAAAAGGTGTAACCATTTTGATTATGCTACTTTTTTGGTTACTTGGTTGATGGTTTTGATCTTTGCTTTGGGTTGTTGCCACTTGCTGTTGAAATAATTAAAGATGGCATAGATAATC
>JAJRZL010000254.1 GCA_024275255.1 Candidatus Zixiibacteriota bacterium
GCAATCGAGATGATCACGTCCGATAACAATGGGAGCAGCTATTTTGCCTTTTTTGATATAGCGGTTCATGATGTCGGCAAAGTGAGCTCGTTCTCCGTATCCCAGCCAGCATATTCGCGCAGGTAATCCCTGGAAAGGAATTCGTTCCTGCGCCATTTTTATCCAGCGAACCAGGGACTGGTTATGTTTGAACTCACGCAGGATTATTTCATCAGTGGTGTAAATATCTTTCGGGTCACCCGATAACGCCACCCAGCGAAACGGTCCCCGACCTTCACAAAACAAGGGACGGACATACGCCGGGACAAACCCGGGATAGGCAAACGCATTCTTGAACCCGCCGGTTTGTGCCTGTCCCCGCAGGTTGTTGCCGTAATCAAACACAATCGAGCCGCGTCTCTGGAACTTTACCATCGTCTCGCAGTGTTTGACCATCGATGTATACGCCCGCCTGATATAACCCTTTGGGTCTTTTTTACGGAGTTTTTTTGCTTCGGCAACAGTGTACCCTTCAGGGATATAGCCATTAAGTTCGTCATGTGCGGATGTCTGATCGGTCACCATGTCCGGTTTGATACCGCGACGGTATATCTCGGCAAAAACTGTCGCAGCATTGCCGACAAGACCAATCGATATCGGTTCACCCGATTTGGTGTGTTCATCAATCAAGGCCAGTGCCTTATCGAGTGTTTTCACTTTCACATCACAAAAGCCCTGTTTTACCCGACGGGTAATCCGGGCTTCATCAACCTCAACCACCAGTATCGAAGCTCCTGCCATAGTCCCGGCTAATGGCTGGGCACCGCCCATTCCCCCCATACCACCGGTGAGAATCCATTTACCGGTAAGGTCACCATCGAAATGCTGATTGGCAGCGGCAGCAAAGGTCTCGTAAGTTCCCTGGATAATTCCCTGGGTGCCGATATATATCCAGCTTCCGGCAGTCATCTGCCCGTACATTATCAGTCCCATGGCGTCGAGTTTGCGAAAATAATCCCAGTTTGCCCAGTCGGGGACAAGGTTGCTGTTGGCAATCAGCACTCTCGGGGCGTACTCATGGGTGCGGAAAATCCCTACCGGTTTGCCTGATTGCACTAACAAGGTCTCGTCATTTTCCAGAGATTTTAACGATTTGATTATAGCGTGATACGACTCCCAGTTGCGAGCAGCCTTACCGGAACCGCCGTAAATAATGAGTTCCTTTGGTTTTTCGGCTACTTCGGGGTCGAGATTATTGTTAATCATACGAAAAGCGGCTTCCTGATGCCACCCTTTGCAGGTCAGTTTCGTTCCCCGTGCCGCACGACATATTTTCGGTTTCATAACATCGCTCCTTGTTTATGAAAGAGAATATAGAGCGTACCGGATAACGAGGCAAGGAAATCGTAGGATGGGGGATACCCTGTAACGTATATAAACATATTATGACTATAGCATTCACGTAGAATCTTCCGGTATGAGGACCCCCCACTTGCAGCTTGATATAAAAGTTTAATAGTGAAAAGTATTTGTTGTTTAACTTTCCGAGTCAGCTTTGTAGAAGCGGGAATCCATCTTTACTATGAAAAAGGTCTCCAGTCCCCCGTTTTCGGGAGTGTTAAAAAAGTTATTCTGTGGGTCTCATGCTTCGACCTCGCCCAGCATGACTTGTGGAGTGATAATAATTTTCAATTCACCCTGAGTCCGCCTGGGCGGAAATGGCGCCTGAAAGAAAATATTGAGGTTTTTCAACAAGCCTGAAAGCAGGGGTCCGGTCCTTTCTTTTGCAGGTCAAAACCCTTGTGGTCCTGACAAATTGTCTGAAAAAACTGAAGAAAGAACAGGGTAACACAACTTTCGGCTGCGTATTCACTTTTTTCAACACCTCCCAAACGATATTCCCCTCTGTCAAAATGTGACATATTCATCTCCAAAATCAGAAATCTAACCGATAGTACTCTATAAGATTAATCGCCCGGTGTATAATAACTATGTTAAGACTTGCGGTTGAAACCGACAACATGTACTTTTTTGCAAACGGACATTGAATTAATGGAAAGGATTATCCCATGTCAGATTTTATGTACATTCATGCCCGCCAGATTCTCGACAGTCGCGGCACACCGACAATTGAAGTCGATGTATCACTGACCGACGGCTCTCTCGGACGGGCAGCTATTCCCTCGGGAGCATCGACCGGTGTTCACGAAGCAGTTGAACTTCGCGATGGTGACACCGATGTTTATTTCGGGAAGGGTGTCTTAAAAGCAGTAGCCCATGTAAACGAAAAGATTGGTCCGGCATTGATAGATGACGGGATTGATCCGTTTGACCAGGTTGCTGTTGACAACTATATGATTGCCATGGATGGCACGGAAAATAAAGCGAAACTCGGCGCCAATGCTATCCTCGGCGTTTCACTGGCAACCGCCAAGGCAGCGGCGGAATCCCGCGGACGGTTTTTGTACGAGTATATAGGCGGTTGCAACTGTAAAGTCCTGCCGGTCCCGATGATGAATATCCTCAACGGCGGGAAACATGCTGACAATAATGTCGATTTGCAGGAGTTTATGATTATGCCTGCCGGGGCGAAATCGTTCAGCGAAGCGCTTCGTATGGGGGCGGAAGTTTTCGGTCATTTGAAAAAAGTGCTGAAAGCAAAAGGGTATAATACCTCGGTCGGTGACGAAGGCGGTTTTGCGCCCGACTTACAATCGAACGAAGAAGCCCTCGAAGTTATTATGGAAGCTATTGATGCCTCCAATTACGAAGCCGGGGAAGATATCTGGATTGCCCTTGACCCGGCATCATCCGAGTTCTATGATGCCAAGTCCCGGAAATATAATCTTGCCGCCGAAGGAAAAGAGTTGAGCTCCGAGGAAATGGTGGATTTCTATGAAAACCTCTGTAACAACTACCCGATTATCTCTCTCGAAGACGGACTGGCAGAAGATGACTGGGAGGGCTGGAAAATCCTGACGGAACGACTGGGAGGTAAAATCCAAATTGTCGGCGATGATATTTTCGTTACTAACCCCAAACGGCTGGCACGTGGAATTGAAGAAAGAACAGCAAACTCGATTTTGATAAAACTAAACCAGATAGGCACCTTGACAGAAACGCTGGATACTATCACGATGGCGCACAAAGCCGGGTTTACGGCGGTTGTGTCACATCGCTCCGGCGAAACGGAAGATGCCACTATTGCCGATGTGGTGGTAGCAACCGGCGCCGGACAAATCAAAACCGGCTCCATTTGCCGTTCCGACAGGATTGCCAAGTACAACCAGCTCCTTCGAATAGAAGAACAGCTCGGTAAACAGGCAATTTTCCCGGGACTGAAAGCACTTTTTTAGACTGATGACTGGGTAAATTTCACCTGTAATAAGAAGGGATTACCCTGCTTTAGCAGGGTAATCCCTACCAAAAAGCTGTTTTTCCCATGCTAAAAAAGATGAAAATAATTGCATGTGCTATGGTAAAAAATTGCACATTAAATATACAAATATGCTGATTTCATAAAAGAGCAGGAAATTTGTATATTTTTTATCGTATTGCATAACATCCAGTTACACACTATTTCAGCAAATGACATTGTTTATTTTTTTTGGCTAAAGATTTGCTTATAAATCATTAGATTAAATGTTTTTTTATGTAAACGAAATACATTTATCATAATTAATGAAAGGAATGATAATTGTGAGAAAGTTATTTTGGGTGGCGCTAACACTTTGTTTTGTTGCTATTGGTATGTCTTCAGTACACGCCGGGGTATGGATTTTCCGACCAGATCCGATTGATATGTTTGATTTGGACCATCGCTGGGCTTATACTTGGGGAATTGATTGGGATCAATATGAAGAAGTAACCGATGTAACCCTCACATTTAAGAATATTCAGGATTATGTGGACGAACCAGATGATATCCTGTACATGCGTTTATTGGACAACGCCGCTCCCGGTGTAACTTCCTACTGGGATAACCAAGCAATCGGCGATTATTTCGAGGGACAGGGCGTTCTTTTTGATACCTGGTCTGATCCCAATGGATATCCGGCTCCTCCGGTTGATCTGACTATCAGCCTTACCGATTTAGGGTTCCTCGATGAGTTCAACAATTTTGCCTCTGATGGCAACTTCGGACTCGCTTTCGACCCTGACTGCCACTACTGGAACGACGGTATTGAGCTTCGTGTCGAAACCGCTATCCCCGAACCGGGCACACTGAGCCTGCTGTTGCTCGGGTTTAGCATGGTCGGCACCGGGATGATTCGTCGGAAACGTAAATAAGATTACTGCTCATTTGAATATCAAACACCTGCATACTCTGCAGGTGTTTTTTTATGAATACTATTTTTTCTCTTGTGCACTGCATACATCACGTTATTTTTCTTCATCTGTCATGGGAAAAAACAGGGGTTGCAACAGGAAAATGGTCGTCATGTCAGAAAGTTGAAAAATAAATAACGTAGTAATGGAACTACTTACCTTTCTTTGTGTATGTAGAGAAAAACAAGAAAGAAGGTGATTATCATGAACTACGATGCTCGTTCCGGAAGACATTACCTCATTGTTGGTTTGCTGACTCTCGCTTTGCTGATGTCTATCAGTTGTCAATCAAAAGCGGAAATACAGGTAGCGTCAACTTCTGCAAAAGACAGACCGATTTCGTCATTACGTGATCTGAACCAGGCGTTTGTCGATATTGCAGCCGAAGTGAAACCAACGGTGGTAACCGTTTCCATTGAAAAAGTTTTTCGTGTACGATCGTTTAATCCGTTCAGTCCGTTTGGTAACGATCCGTTCTTTGATTTCTTCTTTGGTCCCCATAATCGTCAGTTTCAACAACCACGAGAAAGAAAATATCTTCAAAAAGGGCTTGGCTCGGGTGTTATTGTCAGTGAAGACGGATATATCCTGACGAATAACCATGTTGTTGAAAATGCCGATAGTATTTTTGTTCGAACATACGACGGTGAGCGGTACACCGCCGAAGTTATCGGAACCGACCCGCAAACCGATATTGCTGTTATCAAAATTGATGCAAAACACTTAAAAGCGATTACAATCGGCAACAGTGATGATTTGCAAGTTGGCGAAATCGTGCTTGCAGTCGGCAGCCCTATGAGTGAAAACCTTGCCTATACCGTCACCCAGGGAATTGTCAGTGCCAAAGGTCGTTCCAATGTCGGGCTGACCGATTACGAAGATTACATCCAAACCGATGCTGCCATCAATCCCGGCAACTCCGGGGGACCACTTGTCAATCTTGATGGACAATTAGTGGGGATTAACTCTGCCATTGCCAGTCAAAGCGGCGGTTTCCAGGGAATCGGGTTTGCTGTGCCATCGAATATGGCAGTACAGGTTATGAATTCTCTCATTTCCAACGGGAAAGTTATCCGTGGCTGGCTGGGGGTTTCTATTCAGGATGTCGACGATAAAATTGCCAATGCGATGGGACTCGACGAACCTCGCGGGGTGTTGGTTGGGGATGTCGTTCCTGACAGTCCTGCCGATGATGCCGGAATGGAAGCCGGTGATGTTATTATTGGATTAAATGGTTCCGAAATTAAGAACTCATCGCAGTTGAGAAATAAAATTGCTGCAACCGCTCCCGGTACACGGGTACAGTTAAAAATAATCCGTGATGGACGGAGACAGGAGCTCACCATCAAACTTGGTGAATTGCCCGACGAAATAGCACAAAGCTCGGGGAAACAGTCGATAGAAGAAAAACTCGGGTTTACTGTCAGCACCTTAAATAACGACCTTGCCGATAAGTACGGTATCGATTCACGGCTCAGTGGTGTTGTGGTCACCTCGATTGATCCCGGCTGCAATGCCTACCAGGCCGGTCTCAGGGAAGGTGACGTTATCCGCGGTGTAAATAAAAATCATGTTCGCACCAAAGAGCAATTCATGAAATATCTTGCCAAGAAAAAAGAGGGGGATACGATACTGCTGAGAATCTATCGTGACGGTAGTGGATTCTTTATTGCTTTTGACTTGTAAATTGGGAATGGTTGTTATTGCCGGTGTACACTCCCTGGTGTACACCGGTTTTTTTATAGTGAGTATCATTTTTTAATTCAGTAATTCGTTTCACAGGATAACATGCTATCCCTGAATAGAAAGAAAATTTGATTATCGTATATATGGAGTGGGATCAGTTATATAGCCATTCAGAGCGGAAACAGCCGCTGTTGCGGGCGAGCAGAGATACACTTCGGCGCCGCTGTTGCTCACTCGCTTGGCAAAACCGGCATTGGCAGTGGCAAGACAACGTTCGTTCGGGGCAAGGATATTGTCAAACCCCGAAGCATACCAGTTACAACCGGGGCTGATAACCATCGCACCGGCATCGACAAGCACTCGTATCAATCCTTTTTTCAGCGCTTCGAGATACACGGAACGTGAACAGGGAACAACAATCATACGGCAATCGGTATGGAGCTTTTTTCCTTTCAGAATATCCGCAGCTACTCGCAAGTCATCAAAACGTCCGTTCCCGCAGGTTCCGATTATCACCTGGTGAACCGTTAAGCGTTCAAGCTCGGTAATCGGTCGAATCCGGTTTGTACCATCGGGACCGGCGATATGTGGAACAAGGTTGTCGATATTGAATTGAAACATTGATTCATACTCGGCATCTTTATCGGCAATAACCGGATGCAAGGTACTCTCAACCCGACCGGATAAATATCGACGGGTAACCGATTCAAACGGACAGGAGACAAACTTCGCACCCATCTCCGCCGAAAGATTACACAAAGTGAAACGTTCACTGATATTCATCCTGCTGACCGCATGTCCGTAATACTCCACTGCTTTGTAATCCGCCATAGTGGCATGAAGCTTACTGATAACAGAGAGCGCAATATCCATCGCATAGACACCACGAGCCCGTCTGCCATTGATATCGACCCGTATTGTCGGAGGGACACGCAACCAGATACGGCCACTTGCCCATACAGTTGCCATTTCCGTAATATCAATATTAGTGGCACATAACCCGAGAGCACCGTAGGAAACCGCATATCGATTGGTCCCAAGTACCAGTTGCCCGGGGAGTAAATGACCATTTTCAAGGGCGACCTGGTGATATGTTCCTTCTTGAATATTATAGATTTTTTTTATTTGCTGGTGCCGGGCAAATTCACGAACTGCCATATTATCCGAGGCAGTGTGGGCATTAGTATCCTCACAATTACCAAGGGCGATTACTATTTTCTCAGGGTTCCATACATACTCAACACCAATTGACTTGAACGTGTGAATAATATTGGCGACGTCCTGATTCAAAACCACTACATCAGGCTCAACAACGACCATCTCCCCCACCTTTACTTTTTCCAATCCGGCAGCTTGTGCCAATATCTTCTGGGCAACTGACTGCTTCCCATACAGGGAGGTTGTTTTACCCCGTTGCGGCAGCCCGGGCAGGTTCAGTTCCAATTGTTCCAGTTTCAGAAATGCCGGTTTTTCACGAATACCGTACCGTCGCCGCCAATTATAAAACGCAGCTTTTGAAATACCCAACTCAAGTCCACAGCGGTCATCATCGCCAAACCGTTCCCATAAATTACGGATTTCGCTCTCGGAAAATTTTGGCTGGGAATGTTTCGGAAGGTTTTTTTTTCGTCGCCAATATGCCACCAGATATGCCGGTACTCCGCCCAACCGCTCCCCGATGCGTTCATCGGTCTTATAGAGCTTTTGAAGCTGAATCAGTTCTGCTTTCGTTGGGATCTTACGGCGAGGGCTCATAGCTTATCGAATTCTTTCCTGATAACATCGTACACATAATCAAGCGGAACCGAGATTACTTTCGTTTTTCCGACAACCGGCATAAAGTTGGTATCTCCATTCCAACGCGGAACAACATGCATATGCAAGTGTTCCGGAATACCTGCCCCCGATGATCGTCCCAGGTTCATCCCGATATTGAGAGAGTGCGGTTTGAGAGCTTTTTTCAGAATTTTCACGGTCAATCTTGTCAGCTCAAAGAATTCCGCCGCTTCCACCTCAGTCATTTTTTCCAGCCGGGCAATATGTCGGCGGGGTACAATCAATGTATGTCCGGAATTGTACGGATACTTATTCAGAATGACAAAATTCTTTTTACCCCGGTACACGATAAGATTTTTGACTGAGTCCCTGCGTTTGAGACGGTTACAGAAGACACAGCCTTTTTCTTTCTTTCCCAGTACAAAGGACGCACGCCACGGTGCCCAAAGAATTTTGTCTGCCATAGTAATATATATAATAATAAGATTTCACCCACTCGCCAAGAGCAAGACCGGTTTTTTTTTGAAAATCTCTTACCCCGCACCAAAAAATAAATTGACAATGTGAACCCTCAACAATATATAAGTGTTACATGGGTTTTCTTAAAAATACAATTATACAACTGTTTATGCTGTGCATCCTTGTTGTGCTCCTTGTACCTGTGACAGCAGCATCATTTGATGGGGTTCGGAGTGGGTTTATTATGGGGGCAGGATTCGAGATAAGTCCCTATGTTCACTGGTCAACCGACATTATTGCCGGAAACAGCCCACATGAAACACTGGCAGGAACAGGAAAAAGCTTTCTCATTGGCTATGCGTGGGATAATTACAATATCCTCGCATTTCAGTACAACTCTACTCGTTTTGAACTTGAACACTATAATGACTCCCTTTCCCACCAATGGTATACCGGTCCGGTTTGGTATCATTATTTTGGCGCTATCGGACATTCATACTACACTGTTGCAGGGGTAGGTTTCTATACATTCAGTGTACGAGGAATTGGGGGCAGAACAGGTCCGGGAATATTTTTAGGCGGTGGATATGAATTTTCCCGACAAGTACAATTTGGCGTATATATATCAGGCGGAAAAACACGAGCAACAGGCAGCCCGGATTTCAAACATTCTCAACTGACTCTTACCCTCACCGTTATTGCATATTAACCACTAAAAGTACGATTATGCTACTAAAAGAGAAGGGATAACACATGAAACACGCAATTTCTTTACTGGTTATCTTTGCTGTTGTAGTATCAACTACTGTATTCGCATTTGACGGCAAAAGACAAGGCTTTATTATCGGTGGTGGATTGGGAATAGCTCCATCAGCAACATGGAAAGTAGATGACGATATTATCATAAATGGAGAGCAAAGTAATATATCAATAAAAGAAGACAAAGTTGGCATTGGAATCAACATAGTTATCGGGTATGGATGGGATGAAAAAAATATAATTGCACTGGAAATAAACAGTACTTCTTACGAATCTGATTTTTTTCCGGATCCTCATGCTCCCAACTCATTTAATCAGTCTATATTCCAGGGGACGTATGGTTTTTCATGGTATCATTACTATGGAAATGTCGGGAGATGCTTTTTCTCTACCGTGGGGCTCGGCATATTTGTCTTTGACATAGAAGATTACAGTACAAATGATGTTGGCGCTGGGGTATTACTGGGTGGTGGGTACGAATTTACCCGCCACGTGCAAATCGGGCTTTATCTTGGAATGGGAAAAACATCAAGTCATGATACAGATTTCACTCATTCCAATCTCAGCGTGTTAATCAGTGCTTTTGCATTTTAAGTTATAAAGCCCGGTGAATAAAATTATGAGTCATCCGTAATTTAGTACAACTGCCCGGAGCGTACCCGTTCATCAAGCAAACGACAACCTTCCATAAGAATAGACTCGTTGGACAATTCATTATTCGGTTCCGGAAATTCGTCCGGTTGTACAGGTTCCACAACCCAGGTGCCATCGGTCCAGCCAATCGCTTCATAGACAGCCTTCGCACCAGTATTCGGACCACAGGCAGCATACATAATAGCACCCTGATTAAGGTACAAGGTCAGTTCACTGGCATTTTCAATATTGGGTGTAATAACGATTTTGACTGATTTTCTGCTGGGACCAAGAGCTTGCAATAAATCAATAAGGTTCATATCAGACAACCGACCGGTTGTACCTGATTTATGACCGGCTCCATTCCCGTTTGCCTGGTTCTCTTCAATTGTCGCCCGCACTTTCTGCATTTTGGCAATCAGAAGGTCAGGGTTGGCATCAATAGAAAGAATATCTTCAATACCCTTTTCCAGCAACCCGGTCAACTGCGTTGCCGCACTGCTTTCCACAAGGAGGAATGTCGGAGTCTCCGAGTAATTGACACCGCGGATTTCCAAATCTTCAATGGTAGAAATAACATCATCAGGATCTCCCGGCAA
>JAJRZL010000255.1 GCA_024275255.1 Candidatus Zixiibacteriota bacterium
ACCGGTCCGGGTGGCAGTGATACTGATACGAAAACAGATTATATCACGGTCAATTCCGCCCCGACGGCTGATTTTGTCGGTTCGCCGACATCCGGTGATGTACCATTGACAGTGAGTTTTACTGATCAATCAACAGGCAGTCCGACCAGTTGGAGCTGGGACTTTGGTGATGGTGGAACATCAACTGCACAAAACCCGACATATACATATAATACTACCGGGACCTATACGGTTTCATTGACTGCTACCAATTCATGCGGTAATGATACCCAAACGAAGGTTGATTACATTACAGTTGATCCTTGTCTTGTACCGGTCGCCGATTTTGTTGGTTCGCCGACTTCCGGTGACGCCCCGTTAACTGTAAGCTTTACTGACCAATCCACCAACAGTCCGACCAGTTGGAGCTGGGACTTTGGTGATGGCGGGACCTCGACCGCACAGAACCCGTCATACACATACAACAATGCAGGAACATACACCGTAACTATGACCGCTACCAATTCCTGTGGCAGTGATACCCAGACAAAAGTAGATTATATCACCGTTACACAACCACCGAACGCACCGGTGGCAGCGTTTTCCGGCACACCGACCTCGGGATGCGCAGCACTCACTGTGAATTTTACAGATGAATCGACCGGTGACATCACCAGTTGGAGCTGGGATTTCGGTGATGGTGGCACATCGACCGCACAAAATCCATCTTATACCTACAATTCGGGTGGGACTTACACAGTCTCGTTAACTGTTACCGGTCCGGGTGGCAGTGATACCGATACCAAGGTTGATTACATTACTGTTTCTGTTGCACCAACAGCCGATTTTGTCGGTTCGCCGACTTCCGGTGATGTACCATTGACAGTGAGTTTTACTGATCAATCAACAGGCAGTCCGACCAGTTGGAGCTGGGACTTTGGTGATGGCGGAACATCAACCGCACAGAACCCGACATATACATATAATACTGCCGGGACCTATACTGTTACCCTGACCGCTGCCAATTCGTGTGGTAACAATACAAAGACCAGGGTCGATTACATTACCGTCACACAACCCCCGGTATCCAGTATTGTTGGGGAAGTGGGTCAGATAGTTCGTAACCAAACTGGCGGTGGTGCTGATTGGTACACTGTTAATTTGAATAACACCTATACGGATCCGGTAGTGGTGATGCGTGGCTTGAGTTACAACGGTGGCGATCCTACTCACCTGAGGGTACGGAATGTCAGTACCACCAGTTTTGAATGGCAGATGGAAGAGTGGGATTATAAAGATGGCAATCATACCACTGAAACCTGCCCCTACATGGTTGCGGAGTCCGGCGTTCATACACTTGAAGACGGTACTATCATGCAGGCCGGGGTTGCTTCGGCAGCTACCAGTTGGGTCACCGTTACGTTCCCTCAGGCATTTTCTTCCACACCAACCCTTATTACCGGTGTTGCCAGTCAGAATGATGCCGCTGCCTGTATTACCAGAACGCGTAACCTGACCGCAACCAGCTTCCAGATAAAAGTACAGGAAGAAGAAGCCGCCGATAATGTCCATAGCGCCGAATCTGTGGCATGGATTACTATCGAGCAGACAAGCGGCACCAATAACGGAGCTGACTTCATCTCAGCAAGAACATCAAATTCAGTAAAACATAGATGGTACACTATTAATTTCTCATCGGCATTTTCCGCGACTCCCATTTTCCTCTGTCATGATGATACCTACGATGGCGGGAATACATGTGGCACCCGGTTCCGGAATCTGGGAACCTCATCGGTCGAGGTGAAAATTGAAGAAGAGAAATCAAAGGACACCGAGGTAAGCCACACAACGGAAGTTGTGTCGTATGTTGCCTGGGGTACCGCGGGTAATATCAAGGCACAAAGTACCCAGGCTGCTGCCGGTACCGGTAAGGAACAACAGTTGATGACTGCTTCCGAGGAACCATTGCCGGAAGTGTTCAGTGTGTACCAGAACTATCCCAACCCGTTTAATCCGACAACTGAAATCAGTTTCTCACTCCCCGAAGCTTCTTATGTAACTCTCGATATTTACAATATCCTTGGACAGCATGTAAATACCCTGTTTGATGGTACTGCTGAGGCAGGTATCACTACCGTTACCTGGGATGCAACGAATTCCTCCGGAAATAAAGTATCGTCAGGTATTTACTTCTACCGTTTGAATGCCAAAGGCTATGAAGTAGTAACGAAGAAGATGTTACTCCTGAAGTAAGCATTCTCTCTCGTTCGTTTGATAATAAAGGAACAAGTTCTCGGGAGCTTGTTCCTTTGAGAACCATGTTTCTTCTGAGGTGATGTTTGCAGCTCCATTACAGAGTAGTTCTCTGTAAGGATTGAGGGAAAACATGATAATAATGTATAATTATGTCTATGTATGTTGCCACCAACAAACTTGTAACCTTTAACCCGGGCAGAAAGGAGTGATATAGCAGTACACAAACTCACCAAATTATTATCCCAAACATAGTGGGATATTTCTAACCTCATTTTGCAGGAAAGGAATGATAATGAAAAGTACTTTAATCGCCATTTTACTGTTAGTACTTTTAACAGCAGCTGTATCTGCTGATGGAATTAAAAAAGTAGAACAACCAAGAGGGCTTCCTTCATTTATCGGCTATGCTCCCGATAAACTCATCGTCGTTTTGAAACCTGAAGTCATTGCCAGAATGAATATGCAAATGTCAGCAAGTGCCGTTGTGCATATCGGCAATGCGGATTTTGATAAAGTTTCGGACAGGTTTGCCGTTTCCAAAGTTGAAAAGCAATTTGTCGGTTCCAAACTGGGACCGTCCTCGAAGTCAGCGGAACTGGCTAAATATTATAAAGTAAAGTTTGAAGCCGGTACGCTTGAAGAAGCAATAGAAGCATATAAGAAATTGCCGTTTGTAGAACGAGTGGAGCCGATAGGTATTCATTCGCTCTATGCAACTCCGAATGATACGTATTTCAGCCCATACCAGACATATCATTATCAGGCAAATGACCATGATATTGATACTCCCGAAGCATGGGATATTGAAACCGGTTCGATAGTGCTTGCTATTCTCGATTCCGGGACTCGGTATTATCATCCCGATCTCGGTGGTGTCAATGCCTCAGACGCAACTCCCGAAGCATCCCGGGGGAATATGTGGATTAACTGGGCAGAGAAAAACGGTACTGCCGGTGTCGATGATGATGGTAACGGCTATATTGATGACTGGATTGGCTATGACTTCATCGACGGGGTAAGCAACTGCTGGACTGGTGAAGACTGTACCACCAAGGATAACGATCCCCGTGATTTCAATGGTCATGGCACGCACACTGCCGGGATAACCGGTATGATGACCAACGATGGCTATGGTATGGCTGGTGTTGCCGGTGGTTGGGGCAATGGTTCCCAGCAGGAAACCGGTAACGGCATTAAAGTCATGCCGCTGCGTATGGGGTATTCTTACAATTACCTCGGTCAGGAATATGGTGTGGTCGAGATGGATGCCGCTGCGGAAGCATTTTACTATGCTGCCGACAACGGCGCCAAGATTGCCTCCTGTAGCTGGGGCTCATCGAATACCGGTGGGCTGGGCGCTGCCGTTGATTATTTCATCAATGCCGGTGGACTCGTTTTTGTCGCTGCCGGTAATGATGGTACTGAAACAGCCGACTATCTCAACGGACGTGGTGACTGTATATCGGTAGCTGCTGTTGATACTCTCGATGCTGCTGCCAGCTTTACTAATTATGGTACCTGGGTCGATATCAGTGCGCCGGGTGTCGATATTTATTCGACATATCATGATCACTCTGATCCCGCGACTGTGTATTGGGCAGCAATGAGCGGAACTTCTATGGCAACACCAATGGCTGCTGCGGTTGGTGCTTTGATATGGTCCCATAATCCAACCTGGACCGCTTCACAGGTGGAACAGCAGCTTTACAGCAGTGCTGACAATATCGATGCCTACTTGAGTTCAACGTACATCGGTAAAATGGGTGCCGGGCGTATTAATGCCTTTAATGCAGTGAATACCGGAACTCCTGCTCCTGTTGCCGGCTTTACAGGTTCACCAACCTCGGGGTGTGCTCCGCTTACAGTGAATTTTACCGACCAGTCAACCGGTGATATTACGAGCTGGAGCTGGGATTTTGGTGATGGTGGCACCTCAACGGCTCAGAACCCCTCACACACGTATAACTCCACCGGAACATACACCGTTTCTTTGACTGTTACCGGTCCGGGTGGCAGTGATACCGATACGAAAACAAACTACATAACAGTGAACCCAGCCCCGACAGCAGACTTTGTCGGTTCGCCGACATCGGGAACGGAACCCTTGACAGTAAACTTTACCGACCAATCTTCCGGTAATCCGACTTCATGGAGCTGGGATTTTGGTGATGGTGGTACCTCAACGGCTCAGAACCCCTCATATACCTATAGCACAGCCGGAACCTATACCGTCTCCCTGACTGCAACGAATGCCTGCGGCAGCGATACCCAGACAAAAGTTGATTATATCACTGTCAATACCTGTCTGGCTCCGGTTGCCGGCTTTGTCGGTTCACCAACCTCTGGGGATGCCCCGTTGACCGTAAGTTTTACCGACCAGTCAACCAACAGCCCGACCAGTTGGAGTTGGGATTTTGGTGACGGTGGCACTTCTACCGCTCAGAATCCATCACATACCTATAATTCCGCGGGAACCTATACGGTAACCCTCACAGCCACCAACTCCTGTGGTTCGGACAGTGATGTAAAAACGGATTATATTACTGTTACCAATCCGCCTTCAAGCTATGCGACGTTGCCGTACTCAACCGGTTTTGAATCAGGCACGTTTGATCAATACTGGTTTACCCAGAGCAGTAACTCCGAGGGCAGGATTCAGATAACCTCTGCCAATACACCGCGTGGTTCATATCATCTGACTATGGATGATAATACAGACGGTAGCTTGTATGCGCAGAATGAAGCCTGGCTCAAGCTTGATCTATCAGGT
>JAJRZL010000256.1 GCA_024275255.1 Candidatus Zixiibacteriota bacterium
CCAGGCGCATTAGTATCGGGACAAACCATTGGGCATTGGAACCGGTGGCAAAGTATTTTGCAGACATTCTTTCACGTGACTACATCAGGACAACGATACAATCAGACACAAAAGATGCCGACTTGTACCTGATGATGGTTCCCCTGTCTCCGAAAGACAAACTGGTTAGTCTTCGGTATCTTCAGAATTTCATCACGAATGACACCACGGCAGGTAATCCGATAAACGAAGCATTGACTATCATACGAGATTACCTTCACACAGCAGAGAACACCCCTGACCCGGAGATACAAGTTCATTACCGTCGTCTCGCCGAGCTCAGCTTTCGTGATGATATTGGTGTGTATCCTCTTTTCAGACCGACTGTGTTTTTCACCCATTATCGTACTGTTATGGATGTGCTCCCCGACAGTACCGGTATGTTTGATTTGGACCGATTAATGAAGTTCCATATTGCCGATTCATTGGCGGAGTGCGGGAAATGACTTTTACATCACGCATACGGATTTTCCTGCTGCTGGCAGCAATCCTGCCTTCGCTGGCAATTATTATCGGTATTTACCTGTATGTAGAAAAACAAATCGAACTATCGGATCGCCAACTTGCTCAACAAAGCCTGGAACGGTTTGCGACATATAATGATTCTTTTATATCAGACATAGAAACAGATATCGCAGCTCTTTTGAAAACCAACTATTTGTCTCATGCTATTGCGCTGATAAAATCAAATCGAGCAACACAGGTCAAGCTTACCAACAGCCCGGCTCGTTTGGACTTTCTCGAAATACTCGACTCCAATTATATCGTGCAAGCCAGTTACCACCGTCCGGGAATGCTGGGAGCAGTATTGCCCGATATCTACAAATTTTCAAACAGCAGCCGGGAACAACACCGCACCACCGTAGAGTATGATATCAATGGTCCCCATGCAGCGTATGCCTACCTGATTCCTATACAGAAGAAGCTGTATGTATATACCGGGCGTTATCTTGACAACCGGTTTATCAACTTTGCTCAACTATTATTAGGGGCTGATGTCAACATTATATTCCGAGATTCTGCCAATACGTTATTTTCACAAATGGAGCCGAGACATCTTTACCAAATGGAGAATCATTTACAGGCGATATTAACAGGCAGCGATAAAGCCGGCTTTTATATTGTTGCCGACTTCCCGGTCAGAGTCAGACAATCGGTATTTCAATCGTTGTTATTTATTAGTGTACTGGTGGCAACCGCCTCAGTGTTGCTGGCGCTTGCATTGGGTTTTTATATTACCGGCAAATCAAAACGGGAGATTGACAATCTTATTGATGCCACTACCCGGGTGGCATCGGGTGATTTTTCCTCACCGGTAATGGCGTATGAAGAAGGCGAATTTGCGCAACTGGCTGATTCTTTCACCGATATGACATTCAAATTGCGAGCCGTCCAACAACAACTGGCAACAAGCGAAAAAATTGCTGCCTGGCAGGTAATGGGACGAAAAATTGCACATGAAATAAAAAATCCCCTGACACCAATTGCTATCAGTGCCGACGACCTCCGACGGTCCTACCGGGAACATACCCCGGATTTCCACAAAGTGCTCGATGAAACAACCCGAACGATAAAATCGGAAGTCACCCGTCTGACCCGCTTGCTTGACCAGTTTGTCAGTTTTGCCCGTATGAGCCCGCCCAACATTACCGCAGCATCTTTATCAAATGTAGTACAGGAAATAACAACCCTTTATCGACGTGAGTATGAGCAGGGCAAATTAGAGATTCAGAATACAGTTGATAATGATATTATCCAGGTTGATGCGGATATGATAAAGCAGGTCTTGGTGAATCTTATCAAAAACAGTTTTGAAACCGGAGCCAATGTTGTTATTACGGTTACTTGTACGAGACAGCAAAACGAGGTAATTATCACAGTTGAAGACAACGGTCCGGGATTTCCTGAGCAGATTATAAAAACTAGTCCCCAGCCATACGTATCAACTAAAAAGGATGGCTGCGGGTTGGGGTTGGTAATATGCCAACGTATTATTTATGATCATGGCGGTACAATGCACCTGTATAACCACCCGGAAGGAGGAGCCGGAGTAGAGATTATACTC
>JAJRZL010000257.1 GCA_024275255.1 Candidatus Zixiibacteriota bacterium
ACCTGCAGAGTCAGCCTGTTGCTGTCTGGTATGTTGTTCACGGACAACATCAAGCATCTGAAATCCCATTGACGAATCGATAGCGAACAAACGCTTCAAAACACTGTCAGCTTCCGGGACCATATTATTCATGGAATACGACGCCCCCAAACCTATCATTGCGGCATAATTTGAAGAATCAATATCAAGAACACGCTTGAACTGCTCAATTGCCAGCGGGTATTGCCCCTTGGTAAAATAAACCAACCCCAATGATTGCAGGCAGTTCTTATGATTCGGTTTCATCTCCAGCGCCGCCTTGAAATACTTCTCCGCTTCATCCATTTTCCCAAGCATCGACTTCACCGTTCCAAGATGATACTTCAAATCAAAGGTATTCCCCCCCAGTTCAACACTCCTTTCGAAATAGTATTCAGCGCTGTCCATCGTCCCGGCACTGGCAAAACAGGTTCCTAAATTATAGGGAATAGCAGCAGTTGACGGAGACAGCCGAAACGCCTTATGCAAGAGAGGCAATGCTTTACTTACACGTCCAACCCGGGCATATTCATGACCCAAATTCGTTAAATAGAGAGCATTTGCAGAATCAAGAGAAACCGCCTGTTCAAAGTATTTTATAGCTTCGCGGGGGTTCTTCTCATTACTGTAAATTGCTCCAAGATTATTGGCTGTTTTCGCAGACATCGGATTTATTTTATATGCTCGTTGAAATGCTTGTTTTGCTTTTTTCTGCTGCCCTAAACCGGAATAGCAAACACCAAGATTTTCCAATGCTTCCATATTAGCAGAATCAAACCGCAAAACATCGAGGTAACTATCAAGGGCACGCTGATAATTATTTTCCTTTAAGGCAACCCCGGCACGCTGGAGATACACTTGCAGGGAATCCTCGGCAAATGCCGATATCACAGGCATACATAGTACCGTGAAAACAACCGCAATGATACTATTCAATGTAATTTTCATATCAGTTATACAGCTCTCAGGATAATGAGGTCCTATATTTATTTGACATTATTAACCTTGCAAAACATCCGGTACAAATCATCACCCACCGAAAACGGGTCCGTTTTCCCCTGAATAATATCATCTATGACCTTCTTAAATTCCTGCTTTTTCTCAAGATGGTCAATAAATTCGCGTTGAAACCTGTTCCCCAATACCTGCATAATCTGCCGTTTTACCTGATTCCGACGATGCTCTTCCAGCCAGCCTTGTGTTGTGGCAACAGTAATATACTCGTCTATTTTCTCTTTCAGCTTATCCACATTTTTCCGGCTGACCGCTTCCGTAGCAACCACCGGCACTTTCCAACATTCATTTGACTGATACCGTTGTTCCATTGTTTGTTTTAACTCGGAAATGATTCGTTCGGAACCGGGTCGGTCAGCTTTATTGACACAAAAAATATGGGCAATCTCCATCAATCCGGCTTTCATCGTTTGTACGGCATCACCGGACTCAGGAACCAGCACCACGACCATAACATCACAGGCATCAATGATATCCAGCTCTACCTGTCCTACTCCGACCGTTTCTATCAGGGTAATATCAAACCCGAAGGCATCATACACGATATTGACATTATTGGTGGCTTCCGCCAGTCCGCCCGATGCCCCGCGGGTCGCCATGGAGCGGAAATACACCTGTCCGTCCGCCGGGAAACCATTCATCCGCACCCTGTCACCCAGTAATGCTCCCCCCGTGAACGGTGAAGTCGGATCGACAGCTATCACCCCCACTTTTTTATTATCTTTCAGATATTCGGAAATAAGACAGTTCACAAGAGTAGATTTCCCTGCTCCCGGCGGTCCGGTAATGCCAACTCGTAAAGAATGACGGGAGGTTTTATACAGTTCTGCCAGCAGTTGACGGTACCCTTCTTCACGGTTCTCCACAAATGAGATAATACGGGAAAGGGAACGGATATCGCCGGTATAAAACTTCTCGAGAACAGTCATCGGTTCTTAGGTCACACCGGTACAGTTCCGGCGGTCAGACGAATATCTTTCAGCCGGATTTGTTTACGCGTGACACCATTCCATGTATTATATTCAACTACATAAACGACATCGACAAGGCATCCCCGTGACGAAATAGTCCGAATCATGTCCCCGAAACCAAAACCGATGACATCAAATTCCACATCACCTTTTCGAATACGCATCTTGAGATGATTATTGCCGACCACGTATGGCTGAGCGCTCACCTCGCAATTGCGGGTAAGAAATACCGGACGCATATTCTGGGGACCGAACGGAGCAAACCGCTCTATTGCACCCATGAAATCATCATCAATATCGGACAGTTCTATTTCCAAATCAATATGAAGTTTCGGGGTAATATCTTCTTCACTGAGAATACGACCGGATACTTCGACAAACTTCTTGCGAAAAGCTTCGACCTTATCAGGGGCAATAGATAAACCGGCGGCATACTTATGCCCACCATACCGAATAAGCAGGTGTTCACATTCCTTTAACGCTTCACACAAATGAAAACCGGGAATCGATCGGGCAGAGCCCTTGCCGATACCGTCCACAATGGAAATCATAACCGTCGGCAGATGAAACCGTTCCACCAGTCGGGATGCCACAATACCGATAACCCCCTGATGCCAGTTTTCCGCGGCAAGGACAATAGCCTTATCAACACCTATCTCAACAGTTTCTTCCATCTGTTCCAGCGCTTCTTTCAGGGTGGCTTCGTCAATTTCTTTGCGTCGTTTGTTCTCATTATCCAGCTTGCGGGCAATCTCGGCGGCTACCCGCTCATCACGGGTAGATAACAACCGTATCGCCTCCCCGGCATCCCCCAATCGACCGAGAGCGTTAATCCGTGGTGCGAGGATAAAAACCACCTGCCCGGTACTGATATCCTTGCCCATCAACCCGGAAACAAACGTTAACGACTTCAACCCCGGCTTGGTTGTCCGGGTAATCTGCTGGATACCAAACTTGGTCAGGGTTCTGTTTTCATGTACCAGCGGAACAATATCCGCCGCCGTTCCCAGTGCGACCAAATCAAGATGTTCATCGAGCTCACGTTCATTCTGGTTCAAAGAACGAAAGAGCGCCTGGGCAAACTTGTAGGCAACCCCTACCCCGGACAACTCACTTTGAAAAGTGCAACCCTCCTGTTTAGGGTTGACAATGGCATACGCTCCGGGGATTTCTTCTCCCGGCTCATGATGATCAGTTACCAGCACATCAATACCAATCGACTTGGCATAGGCGATTTCCTCAACCGCTGTCATACCTGTATCGACCGTAATAATCAACGAAACCCCTTTTGACTTGGAGTCGTCTATACCCTCCTTTGATAATCCATACCCGGCAGTCAATCGGTTGGGGAGATAATAGTTTACCTGCGCCCCGAGCTTGTTAAACACCATATAAAGTAACGCGGTTGCCGTAATACCATCGACATCATAATCACCATAGATGGTTATTTTCTCATTTTCAAAGAGCGCTTTTGTCACCCGCTCAATTGCTTTCTCCATCCCGTGCAAAGAAAACGGATCTGTCAGGTGTGATAGTTGCGGATTGAGAAAGTGTTCTATTTGTTCGGGAGTATCAATACCGCGCTTGATGAGAATCTTGATAATATTTGCCGGCAACCTGGTCGCACCGGATAAGTCACGAACAAGCTGGGGATCGGGTTCATCAGCTACGAGCCATTTGAGCGGCGTCAATCGCTGAGCTACATTCATGGCAGCCTCCATATTCTATGAAGGCGAGGGAAGCAGGCAATAAGCCGAGTTCTGTACTCGTTTCACAACGAGCCAACAGTCATTTATCTTGGCATACCGGTTACCCGGCAGCTCTGTGCAGCCCACCCAGGAATCATAGTGGGGCGAATCAACCCCTTTTCCTCTATTTGGCTTTGCTCCAGGCGGGGTTTGCCCACTGTCACCATCTCTGGCAACAGCCGTGGTCTCTTACACCACGTTTTCACCCTTACTCCGCTGCTGCGGAGCGGTATCGTTTCTGTGGCACTTTCCGTCGGATCACTCCGCCCCGGTGTTACCGGGCGCCTTGATTCTCCGGAGCTCGGACTTTCCTCACTTTACATGCTACATCTAAAGCGCGACTGTTTCTCCTACTTCCACAAGCTTTCAATTTATAATAACAACAACGTCTTCTTATTCAGTCAGAGGCTGCAAACTCAATACATTCTCCGGTAATTCGGTGCCTCTTTTGTTATCGGTACTGAATGCGGATGTGACTCCTGCATCCCTGCCGATGTAATTCGTATCAATTCCGCATGTTCCCGAAGGTCGGCAAGAGTGGCAGCACCACAAATCCCCATCCCGGCTCGTAAACCACCTAATAACTGGAATACGGTATCAGCGAGATTTCCCTTATAAGGAACTCGCCCTTCAATACCCTCCGGAACAAACTTTGACGGCTCTATCTGGTGCTGTTGGAAATACCGGTCACTGCTGCCACGTTTCATCGCACCGACAGACCCCATGCCCCGATAGACCTTGAACGTGCGCCCTTCATACAACAACATTTCACCGGGAGATTCTTCCGTCCCGGCAAACAATGAACCAATCATCACGGCATGGGCGCCACATGCCAGGGCTTTGGTAATATCACCGCTGTACCTGATTCCCCCATCGGCAATTATCGGCACATTCCTGTCTTTTGCCGCCGCAACCGCATCCATAATAGCCGTTACCTGGGGAACCCCGGCGCCGGTAACTATCCGGGTAGTACAAATAGAGCCCGGACCGACACCTATTTTTACACAATCTGCTCCGGCATCGATTAATGCCTTAGTCCCTTCAGCAGTAGCGACATTTCCTGCCATCAGCGGTATTTCCGGGAAACGCTTCTTCACTATTTTTACTGTGTCAAGCACACCCTGGCTGTGTCCGTGCGAGCTGTCAAGAACAAGCATATCAACTCCGGCTTCCACCAGCGCATCAACTCGCTCCTCTAAATCTTTCGACACACCGATAGCCGCCGCTACCCGGAGCCGTCCCCGGGCATCCTTACATGCCAACGGGTACTGAATCTTTTTCATTATATCTTTAACCGTAATCATGCCTTTCAGCATGAACCGGTCATCAACTATCAACACTTTTTCAATACGATGCTTATGGAGTATTTCTTTTGCAATTTCTAGGTCCGTACCTTCTTCAACCGTAACCAGATTCTCGGCTGTCATCACTTCGGAAATAAGCCGGTTCAAATCCTTTTGAAAACGCAAATCACGGTTAGTCAAAATACCTACGAGCTTGCCGTTCTCAGTTATCGGAATACCTGAAATAGAAAACCGCCGCATAACATCCAGTGCTTCACCGATTGTTTTATCAGGCGGCAATGTAATCGGGTCAACAATCATCCCCGATTCCGAGCGTTTGACCTTATCTACTTCCGAAGCCTGAGATATGGGAGACATATTCTTATGAATCACTCCCAATCCCCCTTGTCGGGCTAACGCTATGGCTAATCGTGCTTCTGTTACCGTATCCATGGCGGAAGAAATAATAGGGATGTTCAAACCGAAACCGGGGGCGATTTCAGTTCTCACATCGGTATCTTTTGGCAATACCGTGGAATGTGCAGGAACCAGCAGGACATCATCAAATGTCAATGCCAATGTATCACGAATTTTCGCCATAACTTCAAGCCAACCTTATCACAATAAAAAATAACGTACAACTCACCACAATATATAATATCTAATCAGAGTTATCATCATCCCAATATAAAAGCCGGCCGCAACTTTCGCATGTATGAATACCGTTGTTGCGCCTGATTTCCTGTACCAACTTGGGAGTCAATGCCTTATGACAGGCACTGCAGGAGCGTTTTTTCACACTGACTACAACCGTACTGCCTTTCCCCTTACGGACCCGTTCATATACGGAGAGTACCGGCTTGGGTATTTGAGCAATAATCTCCTGACGAAGTGCATCTTTTTCAGCTTTCTTGTCTCCAATGGAGTCAATCTTGTTCTGGAGAATCTCAAGCTGCTTGGTGTTGTTTTCTTTAACCTGGGCAGCTTTGGCTTCTAATTCGGGAAGTTCCTTCTCCAGCTTTTCGATTTGCTCCATGGTTGCCAGCAGCTCCTGCTCTTTGACCGCCATCTCGTTTTTCACGGAATCTATCTCAGCAACAAGGGCATCATATTCTTTATTTGTCTTGATGGTCATCATCTGTTGTTGATATTTCTTCAACTCAGCCTCACGGGCACTGATTTCCAACTCAAGATTTTTCTGGGTTACTTTCGCTTCCTCCAATGCAGCATTCGTTTCATCAAACTTTTTCTGAGACTCTTCAATCTCACGATTGAGGTTATTCATCATATCCGGAAGATATTCCTTGGATCGCTCAAGTTCCCCGAGATCATAATCAATAACCTGGAGCTTCAGCAACAGCTCAACGTCGCTTTGCATTCGAACCTCCTTTATTGGGTGAGAATTCATATCCAACTCCATAAGCAAAAAGCGCATCTGTCAGGTTTCCTGACCAAATGCGCTTTGGGGTCTTTCTGAACATCTCGTTTGCCCATCCACATCGGATGGGAAACGATGTCCAGGGGTGTTTTTCTGTTTTTCCAAACGTTCATTCTATCTATGTCAAAGAAACTGGGCAATACTGGACTCGAACCAGTGACCTCTCGGATGTGAACCGAACGCTCTAACCAACTGAGCTAATTGCCCTTCCGCTTTTCCTCATCTTTTCTGGGCCCTGCAGGACTCGAACCTGCGACCCGCTGATTATGAGTCAGCTGCTCTAACCAACTGAGCTAAGGGCCCAATTCAGCATTAGCTTGTTAAAATAAGCTAATAGAGCAGCATCGTCAAGTCTATAATTCAGAACTTCTCATATCTTTATTAAGTTCCCTCTAATTTCAAAATACCCCCTCCATTGATTTCCGTCTGCCTGCCCCGGTTCTAAAAACTCTCATATAACATCTATCGGCACAAAAAGGTAAATTAGCAAGACCACCTGTCTTCAAAATCGAAAGAACAGAACAGATAATTCCCACAAAGGGGAGTGTTGAAAAAGCTAAAAAACAGGGAGACGTAACATGGCTATTGTTATCCACATCACGCCTTTGATAGCAGGATACAGCATTGTATCACAGAGTTACTAAGCTCCTGCTTTTGCAGAAGTGACCGGGAATAATGCCTTTTCTAATACAAAACTTTTCCAACGTGCCCCTAATGGGCTTATTGAGAGAGTATATTTCTAATTGTTAATTAATGAAACGACACAAATGCATTGCCAGTTATAATTTAGTTATGAACGCTTATTATTAACAGAAAAGAGATGCCGGGTGGTTAACACCCGGCATCTGAAAAACCAGACTTATCAGTGTTTCCCGGGAGCTAACGCCACCCCCCGGCGTTCATAAGTAACATAAGCCTCAATCGCCACCATTTCGCGGCTGTCGAGATCAAGTGGTGCTCCCTCCAACGGGTTCATCAAACACCAGTTTATCATGTCTCGGAGGGCAACAACCCTGCCCAACTGTTGCTGGAACTTGGGGTAGGTCTCCGGGTGAGTATTGGCTGCATTGGGATGGCACTGAGCACAGGCAACACCGTTGGTGCCCAGGTCGGGACTTACCCATAATTCACGACCCTCGGCTACCACACTCATATACTCTTGCTGCCACCGTTGCTGATCCTTTTCAGTAAACTCATCCGCTCGCAACATAGCCACAATCATCAAGCCGGTGACAATGATTGCAACAGTTGCCGTTATTGCTATTCGTCGCATAATTCACTCCTTTTAATAGTGTTCCTGCGAGGGAATCCGCTTGGCTTTATCCTGGAAATCTTTGTCTTCCGGTCGACCGGTCAAGGGATTGTATGCCACAGTCCGATTGGTATTATCATACAGGTTGTACCGCAAAGCAACCCGTCCCGAATCCAGGTCAATCAATTGCCAGCCCGTCGCATCACGCTCGTGGAACGGGTTAGCCCGGTTCATTGGAACGGTCAGTTTCGGTACAAAATCCTTGTTCTGGGCATAACTCCGGGGGTAGGGCCATGGCCAAGCGGTAGCCATAACGGCATTGAAACTGATATTACCAATTTGGTTATACTGAATCTGATGAACATGACCATAGATAACCGTTACATCATCGAATGGTTGAAGCAGCGCTTGAACCTCCTCGGCATCATCGGTCCAGAAATTCCACCCTTTGAAGATTTTTTGAATCGGGGAATGGGAAAACACCACGATAGGGGTATCCTTGCTGACTTTTTCCAGATCCTTGCTTAACCATTGACGTTGTTTTTCACCAACCATAAAGGGCGACCCATTGGGATTATCCAAACCAGCCATTTCATTCATACGCTGTTCGGCGGTGGGCCAGCGATTATAGGTCCAGTCATCATAAGTAAGAATACTGTTGAGAACAATAAAGTGAACACCCTTATGATTAAAGCTATAGTAGTGATCACCATAAAGCTTTGACCAGTATTCTCCCAGGTCCAAATAGTAATCGTGTTCCCCCATAACGCAGTAGGTTTTATAGTTGAGTTTTGCCAGCATTTCAGCGCCATGATCCAACTCAGATTTCTTGCCAAGCTGTGCGAGGTCTCCACCGAACACAACGAAGTCGGGTTTGGGATCAAGCAGATTGGTTTCCGCTACCGCCCTGATAAGTCCCCGGTCCCAGTTACGAACGAACTTGCTTCCCTCAATTTGTTGAATATGCGAATCCGATATGTATGCAAACGTGAAATTTTTCCTGCTGTCGGCAAAAGCCAGCTCGACAAGATTGATTGGCAGACAACTCACAGCGGTAAGCACCCCAGCCGTTTTCAGGAAGTCACGCCGATTTTGGTTTTTCATAGCTTCCTCCTTTATTTTCCGCTGTTAGTATTGTTGCCCGCATTTTCAAACTCGGGACTGGTTAATGATTTCAAAAAAGCCACCAGATCATCGATTTCATCATCAGTCAGGTTAAGAGGACGAATGCCACCCGCTAAGAAATCGTTTACCCGATCACCTTCTTTCGATACACCGCCATTGTTATAATGAACGATAACATCACGCAGTGTCGCTATACTGCCATCATGCATATAAGGCGCCGTTACAGCAACATTGCGTAAGATAGGCGTTTTGAATGCTCCGATATCATCGAAGTCACGAGTTATGGCAAAACGTCCCAACTCGGAAGTCTTCTTGTCACCCAGCACCTTGATATCCACTTCTTTTAGAGTAGCTTTGGCATGTAAGAACTCACCGATCAACCGGGGAATATCGTCCTGGATATCATTGATACCCACACCAATGTTGTAGAAACGATTGTCCGTAAACAGAGCCTGTGTTTGTTCAATAACATGGCACGAAACGCAGCGACCCTCATTAATAAAAAGCTTGAAGCCCCGTTTCTGGGCTGCTGTCAGGGCACCGGACTCACCCCCGAAATACCAGCGGTCAAAAGGGGAGTTGCCACTGAAGATTGTGCGTTCGAACGCGGCTATCGCCTTTGTGACTTCGGTCATGGTAATTTCATCGCCGCTCTTGTTAAAAACAGTTTTGAAACCGGCAACATATTCGGGGTCGGAACGCACAATATCGAGAATCGGCTGGTGATCTTTCAAACCATGTTCGATAGGATTCACAAAAGGATGCAGTGCCTGGTCTTCAAGATCGGGTGACCGTCCATCCCAGAATTGTTTGTCAAAGTACAGGGCATTGATTACCGTAGGGGCATTGCGCGTCCCTGTTTGCTTGTTAACTCCCTCGGAAGTTTTCAGGGGACTATCCGTAAATGCTTTCGCGGGGTCGTGACAAGTGGCACAACTTACTTCGCCCGTAGAACTGAACCTCTTGTCATTAAATAATTTTTCCCCCAACGCAATTTTCTCTGGTGTTTGTGGATTATCTCGCACTTCCGGTACGGGCGGCAAGCCCAATGGTGGTGAATTGCTTTGTGATTCCTGCGGCTGAATTACCAACACACCAACAAGCGCCACAACCTTTAGTGTTGCAATCCAGTATCCTTTCATTACTCACGCTCCTTGTCGTTGATACGACTGTTCTTGATTGGAAGTTATTCTGATATTTTGTTCTATCATATAAATAATTAATACCCCATGATTGTCAAATAAAAAAGACAACACCGTCATATATTGATGTATTTAGTCTTCACTCGATGACACTGCCATAATATCAGCGGTTGTCCCTGCTCCCGAAAAATAAATACAGAAACGTAAACTATTATTTTACATGAAATACTTTATCAATCATGACATAGCATCAACATCATCTATTAGTATCACACGACTTAATGAACATGGTTTTCATGAAATAGCAATAATCAATGAGTTTTCTTTTCCTCACTCTTGACAAAAAAAGTCAACGATAGTATTATTACGTCACACACTTAAAAAGTGAGGGTCTTTGTGCAGAGAA
>JAJRZL010000258.1 GCA_024275255.1 Candidatus Zixiibacteriota bacterium
GATAGACATAAAAGCAATTCTCAATGGCGACAAGGACAGTGATATCCTCCTCCAGGACCGGGATTCGCTCTACGTGTACGCTATCAATGAAGTCGAACGCAACAAATATGTGTATATCGAGGGTGAAGTAAAACGACCGGGACGCTATCCCCTCTATGACAACATGACAGTAGGAGATCTGATTTTTCTCGCCGGTTCGCTGCTTCGGGGAGCAAACTATACCCAGGCAGAAATAGCCCGGATTGATTCTCTTGGCGATGTAAATCTGCTTTATATCGCTCTTGAAGATTCTCTGCAACTGGCAACGGAACTGCAAGAGGATGACCATCTCTACATCCGAAAAATACCGGAATGGGAGATTAACAGAAGTGTGACCATAGCCGGTGAAGTAACCTATCCCGGCAAATACTGGCTCGCCAGTCACGATGAGACATTGTATCAGCTATTGCAGCGATGCGGCGGATTTACCCCCAATGCGTTTCCCCAGGGAATAATTTTTCAACGGACATCAATTGAAAAAAATTTAAACAACCTTAATGTCCCCGAATTGCTGGAACGCTCTCAGCCGATAGTTATGGATTCAACAGGAAACATAACACAAGCCCGGATTTTCGATTACAAGACAAAGTCAGTAAACAGAATCATATTAGATATTAACAAAATATTAGCGACAGAAGGGAAAGAGGAAGATATCGTTCTGGAGCCGGGAGATAATATTTTTGTCCCCTCGAAACCATCTGGTATTTCCATCGTTGGAGCCGTAGGGGCAAACGGAACCATTCAATTCCAACCGGGATTGAACGTAAAATCATATATCAAGCGAGCCGGTGATTTCACTCGTCGGGCAGACAAAAAAGGAACCCGCCTGGTACGTGCCTGGGGAGAAGTTATTTCCGGCGGTGGCGTACTGAAGAAAAAAGTTGAAATGGGCGATATTATTATCGTACCCGCAAAAATTCAAAAAGAGCATAACTGGCTGAGAACAATAACAACCGCTCTCACCGCTACAACGGGAGCGTTAACGACAATATACCTCATTGGAAAGTTATAACATGTCGTAACAAATCATCTTGTACTTCTTCCTATCTTCCTTGGACCATCGGCAAAAACCCACCCGCTGATGGTCCTTTTTTATACGCTTTCCTTTTCAGGATGATATATCACTATGATTCCGGTTCACGAAAGTTTTTCACTGCGATGTCAGTTAATAAATGACGGTCAGGTTTACCAGATACATGATGTAATTCTTCCGGCAAGGGATACCATGCTATCGGCGTCATAAATGTTGGCAGTTGCTTCAAGGTTTGTTTTAGTTGTTCAATAGTAAGAGTACTGTTGTTTTTCGTTTTAATAAATACCACCGGTCGCTGACCAAAAACAGCATCGGGGACAGGAACAACCACGGCAGTTTCTACCTGTTCATTCCCAAGCAAGGCATTCTCAATAATTTCGGGATGAATGTTTTCTCCACCGGAAATAAACATGTTATCTTTCCGACCACGAACGATCAAATAGCCGTCATCGGTAACAAAACCAATATCACCGGTATGGAACCACCCCTGGGCATCAACCACAGGTTTCACTTGTCGGTCAAAAATATATCCCTTAAAAAGTGTTTTCCCCCTGACCAGTATCTCTCCATCATCAGCAAGGGAAACTTCACGATAGGGCAATACCCTGCCTGAAGTGCACAAGTGCGGCAAGGTATCATTGGGGATGGTTGTTGTTACCTGTGATGCTGTTTCGGTCATTCCATACGTAGTAAAAACAGGAAGATGGTATCCTTTTGCCTGATTGATTAATGGTTCCGGGGTGCTGGCTCCACCCACAAGGAGAGCTTTCAGGGTATGCCATGATGTCGAACCTGTATTCGGTTCCTGCAAGAGATGATAAAGCTGGGCGGGGACAAGTGAGGCATGGGTGATGCGAAACCGTCGAAAGTAACCAGTTACATCACGGGAGGCATGTTCGATAACCATTGTTGCCCCAGTCAATAGCACTCGAAAAAGAATTGCCAACCCTCCGATATGATACAACGGCAGAGCCAGTAACCAGCTATCGCCCGGGTGCAAGGGGATATTTTCATTGGAACCGAGAGCGCTGTAATAATGATTGCCGTAGGTATGCAAAACCGCTTTCGGCAGAGCAGTTGTCCCCGAAGTAAAAAGAATAGTGGCATCCTGATTTAAGGTAATAGTATAATCTCTGTTTTCGATATTTTCGTTCCCATTTTCTGAGAAAAGAGAAAGTAAGGCGATGCTATCAATTTCCGGGAATGTGTATTGCAACTGCCATTGCTCGACAACAATGAGCCGTTTGCAATCAATAGCATGAAACACACCAGTAATCTGCTCCTGAGAAAACCGGGTGCTTATCGGGCAGGCTACCGCTTTCATTCTCAGTAATGCCAGGATAACAACCACATACTGCCAGCAATTGGGAGCGACAATAGCAATGCGTTCTCCTGCTTGTACTCCTCGATGATGCAGAACAACCATAGCTCCGCAGACTAACCGGTTCAATTCGGTATAAGTGAAAGATTGTTCGGAAGTTTGTATGGCTGTGTTGTCCCCCCATTGCTGCACCGCCCGGCTGAGCGGACATAAGATGTCATCCATGAACCGGTTCCGTTAAACTTTCAATAACAGCGCTGTGCTGGGTTATCGGCTCCTGTGGCAAAATGATTGCTCCCTGATGAACAGGCAACGCAAGCTGCTGAACATTTTCCGCAAACCAGTCGGCAGTACCCAACCCGCAGGCAACCCGGCTACCACCCGGATAGAGATTGACACACGCTGCCAACTCGGCGAGATATGCCAACCCCACATTGGATTCAAACGCAGAGCTTATTATAGCAGCCATTCCCTTATTATTAGCTGCCCGGGCAAATCGCATAGACCGCTCGAACCCATGCAGTGTGGGTTTGATTACAACGGCATGCACGCCCGGCAATGAGGGAAAGACTTCCGGTTTCAAAACCGCCAGGCTTTCATCCAAAGCCAGCGGTAAGGGGTAATCATTATTAAGCAACTGCAATATTTCAAGGTAGTTGCGAACCGGTTCCTCGATATAGGAAATATGAACATCACGAATGGCATCGGCAAATTCTATTGCCTGCCGCATATCCCAGTTGCGGTTGGCATCGAGACGGATAGCCCCTTTTGTTCCGACAGTCTCACGAAGCCAACGGATAATAGTGACATCTTCCGGTAAAGGTCGTTGTCCCACCTTGAGCTTGAACGTTCGGTATCCGGCTGCCAGCAGGTGCTGGGTTTTATCCATGATTTCTGTTTCTGTACCTGACAGCAATCCATTGACAGCAACAGTATCACGAGGCTCAGTACTCAACAGCTTTCTGAAAGGCATCCTTCTCTGCGATGCCAACAGTTGCAGGATGGCAGTTTCTATACCAAAACGTACCGAGGGTGCCAGGGTCATCCCATGAAACAGGATGTCAAACCCGCCATCAAGCTTCTCAAGTTGTTCCGGCAGGGTTTCACGCTGCATCAGAAAGCGCCGGACAGAATGTATTTGCTCGGTGACATCAGAGATATGTTCCGTACTGAATCCCGGAAGGGGTGATACTTCTCCCCAGGCAGTATTGCCGTGGTCATCCCGCAAGCGGAGTAAAAGACATTCGCGATGGGTAATACGTTGCCCTTTCAGCATCAACGGACGCATCAGCAACAACCTGGTTTGAAAAACAACTAATTCAGTAATCTTCATAATATCCAGCCAATAGAAAACAATATACTGTAAACAAGCAGAATCATACCCGTGAAAGCAAGAACGTTATTGAGTATTCTACCGGCAGCGCCGGAAAAAATTTTCTTAAAAACCGGGATAGCCAATACCAAGGTTACCACCGCCAAACCGGCAAATTGATGCTCTTTTGTCAGGAGATACAACATCACCGGGACAAGAGAAGCCAGCACCATTGAAAGGAAATATTCCCAGCGGGCAAATGTCGCTCCGAACCGCACGGCAAGAGTCCGCTTTCCGGCTCGTCGGTCATTGTCAATATCCCGCAAGTTATTAATTGTTAGAATAGCAACAGAGAACAACCCGGGGGCAATTCCCGCCAACAGTACCGGGGTTGTGATTGTCAAGGTCTGCACATAATAGGTTCCCCCAACCGCCACCAACCCGAAATAGATAAAGACAAATAATTCACCCAAACCGTTGTATCCGAGCGGATATGGTCCGGCGGTGTAAAGCACACCCCAGAGAATAGATGTCAAACCGATAATAACAATCGGCACTCCCCCTCGATACACAAGATAAATACCTGCCAGCATTGCCAGTCCGAAAACAACAACAGTAGCCCGTTTCATAACCCGGGGGCTGATAAGTCCAGCCTGAGTAACCCGCACAGGTCCCAGGCGCGTGTGGTCATCGGCACCGGATTTATAGTCAAAATAGTCGTTGGCAAAATTGGTCCCGATTTGAATAAATATCGCCCCCATAAGTGCCGCCAGAAACGAAAATAAATGAAACCCGCCGTCATCATACGCCATAGCCGTACCGATAAGCACCGGCGCAATGGCTGCCCAGAGTGTTTTCGGACGAGCCGCCAGAACCCAGGTTGAAAGCGCTATTTTAGGCAAAAGTTTCTTCTCCTGCAATTATGGCTGACGAGGGAACTTGGAAAAATCCGGTTTCCGTTTCTCCTTGAACGCGTTGCGACCTTCCTGGGCTTCTTCAGTCATGTAGTACAGCATGGTGGCATTCCCCGCCAGCTCCTGGAGTCCTGCCTGACCATCACAATCAGCATTCAAGGCGGCTTTCAGACATCTGATTGCTATTGGTGAGTTAGCAAGAATTTCCCGGCACCACTGCACTGTTTCTTCCTCCAGCTTCTCAAGCGGAACCACGGTATTGACCAACCCCATTGCAAGTGCTTCCCGGGCTGAATATTGCCGACAGAGAAACCAAATTTCGCGGGCTTTTTTCTGACCGACAATACGCGCCATATACGACGCTCCATAGCCACCATCAAAGGAGCCGACTTTCGGTCCGGTTTGTCCGAAAATGGCATTATCAGCGGCAATGGTCAGGTCACACATCATGTGCAATACATGCCCGCCCCCAATAGCATACCCGGCAACCATAGCAATAATCGGCTTGGGACAGGTGCGAATCTGGCGTTGAAACTCAAGCACATTCAAACGATTCACCCCCTGTTCATCGGTATAGCCGGAATCTCCCCGTATTTTCTGGTCACCGCCTGAGCAAAAGGCTTTTTCCCCTTCACCGGTAAGAATAATTACTCCGATGCGAGTGTCCTCATGTGCATCTGCCAGCGCCATGCTCATCTCTTTCACAGTCAGCGGACGAAACGCGTTTCGCACTTCCGGACGGTTGATAGTAATCTTGGCAATCCCGTCAGCTTTGTGGTACTTGATATCGGTAAATGATTGTACTTCAACCCAATTGATAGACGCCATAGCGTAACCTCATAACTATTATGTATTCAAAAACTCGTACACCAATTTCGCAAACAGTTTCGGCTGTTCCCAGTGTACCACGTGCCCGGTATGGGGTACTTCTGCAATTTCTGCCTGCGGGAGCTTAGCTTTCATCTTGTTTGCAATCGCCCTGAATTTAGTATCTTCCGCGCCCACTATCAATAGGGTCGGAGCAGTTATTCCAGGCAGATGTTCCCACAGCGAAGGCTGGCTGCCGGTTCCCATCATTTGTAGAGATTTCACCAAACCGGCATTATCATTTTGAAGACGGGATTGCTTGAGCTGCTTCAGCCTGTCAGGATGTTGACGCATAGTTGCAAACAGCGGTTGTTGATACCATTCATTCAAAAACTGTTCAAATGGTATGTGCATTAGTCGTTCTGCTACTTTTTTGTCATGCTCACATCGTGTGTTACGCTCGGTATCAGTTTTTAATCCCGGCGATGTCGATTCCAAAACTATCCGCTGCCACAAATTCGGGAAATGTACCGCGAGGTAAACACCCAGCCGCCCCCCCATGGAATAACCAACAAGATGACAAGGGTCAATATCCATTGAATTAAGCTGGTTGACCAACCCCTCCGCTACCTGTTCCATGCGAAAAGCCGTATCACCACCTGCCACTTCTGTTTTTCCATGACCGGGTAAATCTACGGCAATACAGTAAAAAGTACCTGACAGCACATCAAATAGTTCCTGCCAGTCTTCGGCACAACCCATAAACCCATGTAAAAATAACACCGGCGGTAAATATTCACTGCCCTGAGTAATTATGTGAAAACGGTATGGTGACTTGTTCATACTACATGATACACAGTCCTGTTTGACAATAAAACACTTATTAAGAATAATTTTCTATCAGGACCAAAAAACCAACTATGCAGTTGAAACCGCCTCCATTTTTTGCCGTATATCTTATATCAAGCATTAAAATAAAGGAGTGGAATTATGAAATGGCTATTCCGGGTAGTATTTTTATTCGTTTTACTCTTATCACTGAGCATAACTGCCAGTGCAAAATCAACAAGCTCCACCGAGAGGGGCTGGCTTGGTGTATATACCCGGTCAGTAGATTATGACCTGACCGAAATGCGCAACCTGGGGGTAAAATACGGCGCCATTATTACCCATGTTGTTGAAGATTCGCCTGCCGACAAGGCTGGACTGAAAAAAGATGATGTCATTATCGCCGTGGACAAAGAAAAAGTTACCGATACCGACGATCTTATTTACCTGCTTGAGAAAAAACACCCGGGTGATAATGCAACCCTGACGATTATCAGGAATGATGAAAGAGAAAATATTGATGTTACCCTGGGCGAAACACCTGATGAATTTGATTACAACTCCAAAGACTTCTCTTTCGATGATGAGGATTTCTCTTTTGATTTTCACATGAAAGAACGCGGATATCTCGGCGTAACCCTCAGTGATTTGACTGAGCAACTCGGGGAATATTTTGGTGTCAAAGACGGTAAAGGGGCACTGGTCACTGCGGTTGATGAAGACTCTCCCGCAGAAAAAGCCGGTCTGAAAGCCGGTGATGTGATAACAGCTATCGATGGTGAAGATGTCGAAGACAGCGAAGATATTTCCGAAATTATCAGTGAGCACAAAAAAGGGGATAACGTCAATATTATTGTTGTCCGCAATAATCGGCGTGTCCGCGTAACGGCAGAACTCGATGAGACAAAGGATTTCTTTTCATCAATGCCCCGCGCTTTCGCCTATCATGGTCCCAATATTCGCAAGCATTATTTTCCGGGAGTACCGGATTCATATTTCGATGAAGATAAACTCGGAGAATTTCTTAAGAACTTGAAAGACTTGAGAATAAAGCTTAAAAAAGGCAGCGGGATATCTTCTGATGAAGACAATGATAGTGATAAAGAGCTGGAAATAGAAATAACTCGTGGTGATGATACCACTCCTGATTCGGAAGACCTGCAAGAACTCCGTAAAGAGCTGAAAGAATTAAGAAAAGAATTGCAGGATATAAAGAAAAAGCTGCAATAACAGACATTTCCTGGTGAATTGACACCTTGCCTGGAAACCTCCTCAAAGTCGCCCCGCTTCGGCGGGGCTTTCTTTTGCTGTTTTGTCTCTTGCCCTCGCCGGATAAATATGAGTATATTCAACAATTATGGCTGGAATAACAGTAGAGAAATTATACAAATCCCGTATCAAGGATCTTGAGCTGACGTTATTGAACAGTTCTCAAGCCGGTTTGGATAAAAAGATTTTACACCCGGAGCTTCATCGTCCCGGACTGGCACTTACCGGTTTTTTTGAACGGTTTGCCAATCGCCGTGTCCAGATACTCGGTGAAACCGAAATGGCATACATGAACCGACTTTCTACCGAACAATTAAGAGAAACCTCGGACAGCTTATTCCAGCATGATGTCCCAATGGTTATCATATCAAAAGCTATCTCTCCCCCTCCGGAATTTATAGAAGTAGCCGACAAGTATCGCACCGGTGTTTTCTCCAGCCGCCTGACTACTGCCGAACTCACCAGCCGGCTGTCTGCGTATCTTGACCATATTTTCGCCCCCTCCATCACCGTACATGGCACGCTGGTCGATGTTTATGGAGTCGGGCTGCTTTATACCGGTAAATCCGGGATAGGAAAATCGGAAGTGGCACTCGACCTTGTAGAGCGGGGACACCGGCTGGTAGCTGACGATGTCGTAAAAATTACCCGCACCGCTCCTGATGTGGTTATCGGGACCGGCTCCGAACTGCTGGGACATCACATGGAAATTCGCGGGGTAGGTATTATTGATATAGAAGAGCTGTTCGGTATTCGCGCTATCCGTATGCAGAAACGCATAGAAGTGGAAGTGACGCTGACATTGTGGTCACAAACGGAGGATTATGAACGTATCGGTTTGGAGGAAAAACTGACAACTATATTGGGGGTGGAAATCCCCATTGTAAATGTCCCCATTTCTCCCGGTAAAAATATTACCGTTATATCTGAAGTTATCGCCATGAATCATATGCTGAAAGTATATGGTCAGAACTCCGCCCTTGAATTCACCAAAAGGCTGACCCAGCAAATCAGCCGATTGTCTCAAACCAAAAATTACCTGGAATCTGATTTTGAGTAGTACACAGAATTGTTTTACGCGCCAAAAGCTCTTGGTTGATAATCAATATTCACATATACTACCCGCTTTAGTAAATGATTATTTTGAAACATACGAAGAAAAATACGGTACAACAGAAAGATAACTGGAGGAAACGTTTTAATGCGTAGAAGATATTTATTTGCTCTGCCTATTATCGTGGCATTGCTGTCAGTGTTCGGGTCCGGTTGTGGCTCCTCAGGCAGTAAAACAATCGCCGAAGTTGGTGACTACAAAATAACAACCGATGAATTCAATGACTTGTATCAGGCATCATATCCCTTTCCGACTGCCCAGGACGAGTTTGACAAAAAACGTGAGATTCTTGACTCGATTATCGTAACCCGTCTGTTAGTTCAGGGAGCATACGAAAAAGGGATAGATAAGTCTCCGGAACTGGCTCGCGCCATTGCCGCTTACAAGGACAAGTTGCTTGTCAATGTGTTGGCACAACGGGTCGTGGTTGATAAAGCAAAACCCACAGAAGCGGATTTGAAAGATTACTGGAATAAGCTCGAATATAAAATGAGAGCATCGCATATTCTTGTAAAAGATCTCGACACCGCCAACGCGTTGCTTGAACGAATAAAAAACGGCGAGAGTTTTGAAAAACTGGCTTTTGAATATTCCACCGACCCCTCTGCTAAAAAGAATAAAGGCGACCTGGGATATTTTGAATGGGGAACCATGGTCGATGAGTTTCAAAATGCGGTCTGGGCAATGGAACCGGGACAGGTTTCCACCCCGGTAAAAACCGATTTTGGATACCATATTATCAAACTTGTTGACCGTCTCCCGAACTAATACCGCAAAGATTTCAAAACCATGCGCTCTACCATTAAAGAAAAACTTACCCGTCAAATGCAACGGAAACTCAGAAACGACTATATCAAGAAGCTGCAAGAGAAGTACCCCATTCGGATAGATACCACCACCTGCGACTACCTCATGCACAAACGAAAAGGACTCTACCCGCCAAAGCTGCTGGAAACACTTCCGAAAAACGACTTTGATATCAATGCACTTGACCATAACGAACGGGAACTGGTGCTGGCAACTTGGAATGGCGGACAAATTACAGTAGCAGAGTACCTGAAGATGATTAAGGACCTTTCGCCAAATTTCAAACCCAGTCTTGATGCGTATGACTCGCTTGCCAATGTTATTTTCAATTTGAAACTCAATGATATTCTCATTGTCGAAGCCCATAGTATGGGGATAGATAATGACCCGGAATACTTGCGAAAGCTCAAACTGTTCAAAGAGCTGACCATGGCGGATATTATGAAAAATGATTCCCTGCCGATGCCTCCCCCTCCGACAGAAGATGAGCTGCGGCAATACTACGATGAACATAAAGAAGAATTTACTAATCCCGCCAAGGTGCACGTGTATGAAATTCTGCTCAGTGATGAATTGAAAGCTCGCAAGCTTGCCAAGGAAATCAAGTCACTGAAAGAGTTCAAAGAGCGTGCTATGGACCTGACCGAACGTCCGGGAAAACGTGCTCAAAAAGGCGACCTGGGGTATATCGAGCGAAAGTGGTTCCCGGAAATCTACGACCTGGCTGTGAAAACTCCGGTCGGCTCCATCGGGGGACCGGTTGTTACCAACGGGAAGTATTCTATCTTCTATGTTGAAGACCTGACCGATGCGGAGCTGAAAGATTATCTTGGAGTGAAACGTGAAATTGTTGCCAAGCTGAATAACAAGCGGAAAGCCGATGCCCTGGATGCATGGATAAAAGAACGTAAGGCATCGACCCCTATCAAAATATATGAAGATGTGCTCTGGACCACAATTGATAAGGACAAGTACGCTTCTCAGGATACAGGTAAAGGCAAAGAGGGACAAAACAACTAAATGAGTTCGTTGGTTCGAATAGTCGGTATTGTTCTTTTTATTGTAACAGTTCTTGCCGGTCCCGGTCAGTGTGAACGAGAAGTACTGGACAGAATTGTAGCTATTGTCGGTGACAAAGTCATTCTTGCCTCCGAGTTAGCCAGCCAGATACAAATGTATGCTCTTCAGATGAAACAACAACCGACCTCGGAAGAAGAAGCCAAGAAAATACGTGATGATATTCTGGAGAAAATGATATCCGATCGGCTGTTCCTGCTGGCAGCGGAACAGGACACGGCAATCAAGGTTCGCCCGGAAGAGGTTGACCAGGCTCTCGATGAACAGATTGCCCGTATTGCACAGAATTTTCCCTCCAACGATGATTTCCTGGCGGCATTATCCGCGGAGGGATTAACACTGCGCGATCTCAAGAAACGCTATCGCAACGATATTGAAGGGCAATTACTCAAACAGCGTTTTATCGGGAGCAAAGTGCAAACGGTGTCGGTTTCCCGGCATGAAGTGGAAGAGTTTTACAATAAGTATAAGGATTCCATTCCCAGCCAGCCGGAAGCGGTTAAACTGGCTCATATCCTGCTTGAGATTAAACCCTCACAAACGGTTGAAGACTCCATCAAAGCCCGGGCGATGGAACTGCGCAAACGTATTCTCAACGGAGCCGACTTTGCCTTTATCTCATCAAAGTATTCCGATCTTGGCGCCGGAGTGAACGGCGGTGATCTCGGGTGGGTATCCCGTGGAGATGTGGTCGAAGAGTTTGCCCGGGCGGCATTTAATCTCTCGGTTGGCGATATTTCGGGAGTCATTCGCACCCAGTTCGGTTATCATATTATCAAGTGCGAAGGCAAGCGCAATGACCAGGTAAAACTACGGCATATCCTTTTAGCGGTAGTACCCTCGGCTGAGGATTCCCTGCGTACCCGGCAATTGGCGGACTCCCTGTTAGAGGCTGCCCGCAATGGTGCAGACTTTGCCTTACTGGCAAAAAAGTTTTCCGATGACCCGTCCACCCGTGCACAGGGCGGAAGCCTGGGTTGGTTCGCTATCAACGAGCTTCCTCCTGAATTTGCCTCAGCAGTATCCGGCTGGAAAACTCCGGGAGAATACAAAGGACCTATTTATTCAAAATATGGTATTCATATCCTCAAGCTGCTTGACTATCAACCGGAACACCAGTACACCTTTCCGGATGACTATGATCAGCTTAAAGAATTAACCCGTCAGGAGAAAACCTCACGCCTGATTGACAACTGGATTGCTGAAATACGGAAACAAACATATATCGATTACCGTTTTGATGAGGATGCGAATTGATGATTTTCTTTCTACCGTAGGAGTTATTAAACGGCGAACTATCGCCAAGGAGCTGGGGCAAAAAGGGTTGATTACGGTCAACGGTCGCACGGTGAAACCGGCATACCAGGTAAAAATACGTGATATTATCCATATCAAGGGAAACCGCTCCGTAACTATTGAAGTGCTGGACCTCCCTGCGGGTTCTGTTCCCAAAGAAAAACGCGAGCAATATTTCAAACAGTTGCCTTCTTTATAAAATAAGCTATGTAACCTTTCTTCTTTGACATAATTATCAACAGTGATGTATCCTTCCCCTTCAATTATTTTATTGTCAAATGGACCATACCACACTATATTTTTTACAGGAAGGTGGTATTGTGAC
>JAJRZL010000010.1 GCA_024275255.1 Candidatus Zixiibacteriota bacterium
CTACGGGAATGCCTTTTTAATGGTGGCGGATACGTTACGCCGAGCCGGTGATTTCGACCGGGCATTAGAGTTGGCATTGTCGGCAGTGAAACGCATTCCCCATGCCGGTGACCCGGTGGAATTTGCCGCTCGTATTTATTCGGATCAGGGAAGAGTCGTGGAGTTGAAACATTTGATTGACAGTACCTTTGCCGGGAATAGGGTAAAATTGCAGGTATTGTTGGGGAGAGCCTACCGCAAAATCGGGGATACGGAACGTGCAGGTAAAATTTTGTGGGGAGTGCTCCAGCAGCATCCGACAAGCCAACTGGCATTTGAAGAATTGTTGAAAATGTATTATTCAGGACAAAATCTTCCGGCAATGGACCGTTTACTTCAGATTTGGCTCCAGTATAATCCCAATGATTCTCGAAGCCGGGAAATGTTACAGGAGCTTCGTTCCGCTGCCAAAGCGGAATCGTCGGCAACACCGGCAGTGGGAGGGGAGAAGTGAAAATTCTCGCCCTGAACTGGAATGATTTGAAAAATCCATTTGCCGGGGGAGCAGAGGTACACCTTGAAGAGTTGTTGCGACGGCTCGTAACGTATGGGCATGAGGTCACGCTTTTTTGTTCTGGCTTTTCGGGATGTCTTCCTGAAGAAACAATCGAGGGGATACACATTATCCGTCGTGGTAATCGCTTTAATTTTAATCTCGTAGCACCGTTTCATTTACGTAAGCTCACCAGGGAGCACACATTTGACTTGCTTATTGAAGATATCAATAAGATTCCATTTTATACACCATTTTACCTGAACCTGAAAACACTCGTGGTTGTCCCTCACCTGTTTGCAACAACCGTCTTTCAGGAGATTAATGTTATTCTCGGAACATATATCTACCTTGCCGAAAGACCGCTGGTGGCAGTGTATAAAGGACGACCGTTTAATGTTATCTCCGAATCAACGGCTGATGATTTAGTCGCAAGGGGAATACCGCGGGAAGATATTTCCGTTATTCACTGTGGTATTGACAGGACGTTGTATGCGTATGATCCCAAGGTCCCCAAGTATGACAAACCGACAATTCTCTACCTTGGCAGGATAAAAAAATACAAATCGATTCAACATCTGATTCAGGCATTTGCCAGAGTGAAACAAAAAGTTCCGAAGGCTCACTTGATGATTGTCGGTGCCGGTGATTATCTTGAGCAATTAAAAGTATTGAGTAGGTCGTTGGGATTGCAGGATGATGTGGAATTTCCCGGCTTTGTATCTTCAGCAGAAAAAGTGGAACGAATGCGCCGTGCCCATGTGGCAGTGTCGCCATCGCTGAAAGAAGGATGGGGATTGACTAATATCGAATCAAATTCAGTCGGAACTACCGTTGTTGCTGCCAATGTGCCCGGTTTGCGGGATTCGGTTCGTGACGGCGAGACCGGTTTTTTATATGAGCATGGCAACATTGATGAGTTAACTGAAAAGCTTATCAATATCCTGACCGATGAACTACTTCGTCGGAAATTAGAGCGGGGTGCTTTGAAATGGGCGGAAAAGTTTAACTGGGATGATGCTGCGAAGCAATTTGAGCGGTTAATACGTGATTTAGTCGGTACTGCAAAATGACATTGCAAGCGAAGAAATACATGTACTTTGCTATCGGGTTGGGAATATCGGTTGTTCTCCTGTGGTTATTGTTTCGTAATATTGATTTTGCTGAATTGAGTAAAGCTCTGAAAGAGGCAAACTATTACTGGTTATTGCCCAATATTGCGTTGATTGTATTTACTATGTACCAGCGGGCGTTTCGCTGGCGCGCTATGGTAGCTCCGATTGCAAAGGTGCCTTTTCATCGCTTACTTGCCGCTACCTGTATCGGGTTTATGGCTAATAATGTCCTGCCGCTTCGACTGGGTGAGTTTGTCCGGGCATATTCCCTTGCAACTCAGGATAAACGTGTTACCAAGTCGGCATCGCTGGCGACCATCTTTGTTGAACGAATGGTTTTCGACCTGATTGCCTTGTTGTTGATTTTTAGCGGGGTTCTATACCTGTCACACCTCTCGCTTGATACCGGCATGATGCGTGGGATGACAATTGCTATTACCTTTGCTATATTGGGTATTCTTTTTATTCTGGTGCTGTCGTTTCGCCCCAATCAAATCGGACGTTTGTTGACTAAATATCTATTTTTCCTGCCTGAAAAAGTCAAGCTGACTGTTGAAAGTGTTGTGCTCAAGTTTTCTCGCGGACTTGAGTTTATGACAGACTGGAAAAGCGTGCTGTGGGTTTCAATCCAGACCATGTTGATATGGTTACTCATGGGGATTTCAAATATCTTTGTTTTCAAAGCATTTGGGCTGAATCTCCCAGTCGATGCCTCGTATGTTTTGCTTGTTGTTGTTTCTATTTCAATTCTGGTACCGTCCTCACCGGGTTTTATCGGTGTCTATCATGCCGGGGCGGTATGGTCCCTTATGCGCTACGGAGTGAGCCGAGAAGATGCTCTTTCGTGTGCATTGGTGCTTCACGCCACACAGTATATTGTTGTCACCCTTTTGGGATTTTACTTCCTGAAAAAAGAGCACCTGTCCCTGAAACGGTTGGAAGAAGAAGCAACTGATGTAGCCTGAATAATATACTTTGTGGTTTATACCCGGCAGTAAAACAGGGTTTATAGTTGTGTTATCATTTTATGTTCTGGTTGGAGCAACACCTTATAGGACATACTGTATAATATCATGAA
>JAJRZL010000259.1 GCA_024275255.1 Candidatus Zixiibacteriota bacterium
CAGGTACAAGTCGGCATCTTTTGTGTCTGATTGTATCGTTGTCCTGATGTAGTCACGTGAAAGAATGTCTGCAAAATACTTTGCCACCGGTTCCAATGCCCAATGGTTTGTCCCGATACTAATGCGCCTGGGACGACGTGAAATATGCCGTAACAATTTCTTCCCGTATTCGGGATTGTATGGATAGGGACGTTCGCCAAGTTCGGAATGAAAGGTCAGGCAATGAAAAGGAACTGCATTATCACCCGGAAAAACCATAGTCATGAAAGAAGCATCAAACCGATAATATAATGATGCCGTAAGAAAGCCGCTGGTATTTATCATCCGTGATGGATTAGGAACAAGAGCAACATAATATGGAGCCGGGGTTGCAACAGTATTGATAGAATCTACCAGTGGAGCATATCGACTGAAAGAAAAGAAGCCGTCAAGTTTTCCGGTTTCAAAATCCAGTTTCATCTCAAAAGATGACTCGTAGGGTAATATCGAGATTCTGCTTCTACCGGTTGCTGTTGAATCGTTTTCGGAGACCTTGAAACACCGTGTCTCAATATCCCCAAGAACAATGGGGGCGACACTGTCGATGGAAGCGGGTATTAATTGGACTGTGTATAATGCCATATCAAGTGAGTCGAAGCAACCATTGGTAACATAACTATACGATATTCCCGGATACGATGCTTCAATGCACCCGGTATATATGGTATCAGCATTATCCCTGACAATGAAACGGCACTTTGGATAAATACCGGATTCGGTGCCACAGGAAAAGTACAGGCGGTCGAGCTTGTATTGCAATACTTCGCATTCAACCGGTGTTTGGAAAGCAACAGCGGGTGGGCCGATACCTGTAAGAAAGATAAATGCCAATACTAACAGACAATACGAAATGGTTATATGGTGAATCTTATAATACATCTACTATTTGTACACCCCGTGTGTCAATTTAGACACAACTAACTCCTTCAATACTAACACATAAAAACATGTTATACAACTACTGTGTCAATTATGACACGTATTTATACGTGACAGCTTTCAGGTAAATCCCATAACCTGTTGTAATACAATACAATAACTATATCGGCACGATGTTTGATAATGTTACTGGTGAAAGTGAAACCTCAAAACAAAGGAGTAAGTCATGAAACACAAAAGAGTCATTTTCACCATCGCCGTGCTGGCATTTGCCGGTATATTTCTTGGAGTTGGATGTTCCGGCGATACGAGCGCCAAAAAGAAAACGTCGATTGTTGACGAATTAGCCGACAGCTTGGCATCGGCAATCTCTCAAAATATTCCCGAAGTCACCCTTGCTTCGGCAACAGCGGTTGTGCCACCTGATGAAACGAGCCCTGCTGAAACGAATGGCTCTGCCATTTCCGATTTTGTGGTAGTTGATTCGAATGTCTATGTCGTTTACGGAGGGAACCTGCTGGTTTACAATCTTACCACTGATGAGCAGTTTACCATAACCGCAAATGAGAAGTTGAAAGCGGTTGTTTATCACGACGGTACGATTTATACGGGAGGGGATGGTCTCTATAAGGTTGTCGATTCTGCACTGGAACCGGTAGATATCGAGCTGACCGGTGTTGTGAATGCACTGTACAGTTATGATTACCGGCTGATGATAGGAACCAGTTGCGGGTTGCAGTCAAAATCAATCTTCGGGAACGAATTGCTTTTTGATGATATTGATGTGACTGCCATGACTGTCGATAACAACGGCTTCTGGGTTGCAACCGCGGGGCAGGGATTGTACCGTTGGGATGGCAACGAATTTCATCAGCGGTATCTCCGACGGGACACATCAATTTTTGACTTTGTCAACACGCTTGATTTCAACCATAATCACCTGTATGTCGGGACTGACGATGCCTTGTACATCTACGATGGCGGACGTTGGAAAACAGTTGATACTGAAGATGGGTTGCCATCATCTGAAATCAGAGATATCGATGCCTCAAACTGGGTAGTCTATGTTACGACAAATGCCGGGCTTGTCTCTTTCTTCAACGATGAAATTGCCCCGGTGAAGAAATTAGATGATATCAACCCTTCAATGGTACAGGTTGTTGGGAAAACAATTCTCGTGGCAACTGAAGATGGCAGGTTAGTGAAAAAAACAGGACCGGTGGTGCAAACGCTGCTTGAACCTGATGATGATGTTACCACGACCAATGAACCGGTGGCTATGACTGTGCAGTGAACCATCCTCGATGGTAACTGGAAAAAAGCCGGGACTGAAATAGTCCCGGCTTTTTTATGATGCTTGTATATAAGCCTTACTGGGCAGGCACGATTACTGACAGGCTCCATTGTAGCAATGCAGGCGACCATCGAAATAATAGCATTGAGGATCGTCATTTGATTGTTGATAAGATATAGTCGTTGTGGAGCCGTTTCTGTACTTGACGGTAATTGTTCCTTTTTGAACCGTTCCTTCAATTGACCAGGTCCCGTCACCGCTGCTTGCCGATGCCTGTCCCCAGTTCATGGTTTCGTTTCCATACTGGTCGCTGCTGCTTCCTGAGTAACTGGCTTCATAACTCTCGTAATAATTCCCATCGGGACAGAATGCCATCTGGCTTTCCGAACCACCACCGGAAAAGCTGTACCATTTCCCCGCGAACCTCTGTGCCAGTACGGAATCACCACCCGGTTTACCGGTGCCGACGGCATTCTTTAAGGCATCGGCGGCATAGTTCATTGCCCCGGTTTCCGAGCTTAAATCAATATCAATACGTTGGTTTTTATTGGTTACGACAACTTCCATTATTTTATCTGCAACCTTCACTTTGTAATAACCGGGGGGGAGCTGCGAAAATGTGTACTTGCCTAAGAAATTTGTACTGGCACTGGCAACAGGATTTTCCTGCTTGCCGTTAAAAAGAAGCACTTGCATGCCGGCGGCTGGTTCGCTTGGTGTTTTCCCTACATAGCCCCAGACGGTATAACCACTTTCAGGACTTCCCGGTTTTGGAGCCATGTTACAGCCAGCCACAAAAACCAACACGACAATCACGGGTAACGATGACCGTAAGTACTTCATCCCTTTCTCCTTCAATCAAGAGCCACTGTTTATTAGCTTATTTGTTATATCAATAGTATAATATCGGACAGGCAGCTTGTTTGATGTAGACTGTGAGTATTCTTCAATAAGGAAAAATGAAAAATAATGAGGACGGGGAATACTTTCTTACCACTTGTTGTCATTTTCACTGGATATGCCCGAATATTATCTCATCTACTGTTAACATTACCTATTCTGATAATTTCCATGATACTCTTTAATATGAATCAAGTTAGTCTATTTGTGTCATAAGCGCAAACTAAAATTACAGAACGATATAAGGTCATATATTATTTCTGATTGCTTCTTTTGATAATAACGCCATATTAGTAAAATGATGAAAATTCTTATCTCAGGAGCATCGGGACTGATTGGTTCGGCGTTGTCGGAGTACTTACGGCAACAGCATTACGAAGTAGTACATCTTGTACGCACAGAACTGCATGGTAACGCCGGGGAAATATACTGGTCCCCAGTGGAAAATAAAATTGATGAGTCACGTCTTGAGGGGTTTGATGCAGTCGTTCATCTGGCTGGGGAAAATATCGCAGAGGGCAAGTGGACAGACGAAAAGAAAGAACGCATGTACAAAAGCCGTGTTCAGGGGACACAACTGCTAAGTACCGCTTTGGCAGGATTACAAAAACCACCATCTGTATTTATCTCTACTTCGGCTGTGGGGGTTTATGGTGACCGTGGAGATGAACAACTGTCTGAACGGGCAAGCTCCGGTAGCGGATTCATTGCTGAATTGTGTGTCAAGTGGGAGGAAGCAACCAAGCCTGCTAAAGAAGTCGGTATCCGGGTGATAGTCTCTCGTTTCGGTATGGTTTTGACGACAAAAGGAGGCGCGTTGGCGCGAATGTTACCTCCGTTCAAAGCTGGTCTTGGTGGAAAAATAGGAAACGGCAGACAATATGTAAGCTGGATAACAATGACAGATTGTTTACGGGCATTAGAGTTTCTTATAAAGCATAACCGTCTCAGCGGTCCGATAAATATCGTGGCGCCAGAGCCGGTGACCAACGCTGAATTTGTAAAGGTATTAGGGAAGGTGTTGCACCGTCCGTCACGTATGGGTGTGCCGAGATTCATAGTCCGTCGGATGTTTGGAGAAATGGCGGATGAGTTGTTACTGTCGAGTATACGGGTTATTCCGGAACGATTGACCGGAGCCGGGTTTCAGTTTCAGCATCCTGATATTGAAACGGCGTTACGACATGTTTTGAAAAAGGAACAGATGGCTTAGCGTAAGTGTTATGATAATGATTGGTATGAAAAAGTGATATGAAAGAGTTCCCCTGGGAGTACGAAGCTCGCAAACCGGTGATGTTTTATCCGGCAGATGATACGA
>JAJRZL010000260.1 GCA_024275255.1 Candidatus Zixiibacteriota bacterium
AGGGGAGAATCGTTCAGTCCAAGACCAGTTTTGAGCAGGGATTTTATTACGGGGACAAATTACTGAGAGAGCAGAAAAATATTCTCTATATTGATGATGCGTATTATACGACTTGTGATGCCGCTGTTCCTCATTATCATTTCCGTTCTTCACATATGAAACTTATCGAAGGTAACAAAGCGATTGCCAAACCGGTTGTACTCTATATCGGTCAGGTCCCTGTAATGGCGATTCCATATTATATCTTCCCGTTGCAGCGGGGACGTCACTCCGGGTTCCTGACGTGCCAACTGGGGAATATCGAACGTGGTGACCGGTATATCAGCAACCTGGGGTATTACTGGGCGGCATCGGAATACTGGGATTTGAAAAGTTCTGTCGATTACTTCGAAAAAAGACGAGCCTTGATTTTCAAAAATCGCATCACATTCAGGAAGCGATATGTGCTGGATGGATATGTCCATGTAGAACACAGCCGTTATACCAGTTATAATAGTGTCGTGGCTGATGAGCAGAACCGTCGCGACTGGGTGATTAACGGCTCATACAGTCACCAGATTACCCCTTCATTCAAGGTTGACGGGTATGGCAGTTTCCAGACCAGCTCCACCTATTACAATGATTATTCCAACAACATAAATGATGTCTTAAACCGTGAAGTAATATCGAAACTCAACTTCTCGAAAAAATTCGGCACGAGTACGGTACTGAGTGGACGAGTCCAGCATACGGTGAATCTCGATAAAGAAACCCGTACCGATTTGTTGCCCTCGATGTCACTTTCTTTGCCGGCTTTGTACCCGTTTGGTAACGGCTCCAGAGGTGCCGATGGCAAACCCAACCAGAGATGGTATAACAGCTTTATTTTTCGCTATCGCCCATCTTTGATAAATTACTCCGCTCGTTCGGTTGTGGATTCCACTTTTGTCATTGCTGTCGATACCTCGATAACGGTTGATTCTCTTGGTGTAGCCGATACTACTATCACCGAAACTACCGATACGGTTTCTTATCGTACCCGAAAGAAATATATTCGTATTGACCATGCCCCGACTTTGACATTACCGATAATAAAACCAATCAAGTATATTAATATTATTCCCAGTTTCAGTTACCGTGAGAGCTGGTATAAGATAATAGAAACTGATCAGTCATTGGCTGCGGGCATTGATGCCACCCGGTTCTTCCGAACATATACTTATAGCGGAGCAATCTCGGCGAATACAAAGTTGTATGGAACAGTGTATCCACATATAGGCGGATTGATTGGTCTACGGCATGTGTTGAAACCATCAATCTCCTATTCCTGGGCACCGGAAATTGATGTTCATCCAGATGTGCGAGTTTTTGCCGGCGGGACCGGATACAGCAGTAAAAAATCGACAGTCTCATTTGCCATTGATAATTTGTTCCAGGCAAAAGTAAAAAGCGGAGAGAAAGAACGAAGTCTTGATTTGCTTTCTGTCAGGTCGAGCTTTTCTTATAACTTCGAAGCCCAGGATAAACCGCTCTCGTTGCTGTCAACCAATTTCAGCACCAGCACCATACCAAAAATTACAATCAGCGGTCACATGACTCACAGTTTTTATGACCCGGAAACTGATGAAGAAAAATTGTTTTCTCCAGCTTTGCTGTCATGGAATTTGAATGTTATTTTGCGGTTGGCGGGGAATACTTTCTTCTTTGATGATAAGGTGTCATCGGGAATACCACAGGGAGCGGATTCTGCCAGTCAATTAACATCGTCCGTACCATATCAATCAACCACTGGCGGGAAACGCGGCTGGAATATGTCTATCAACTATACGATAGATGAATCAGGACGACACAGTTTTTACAGTAAACGAAGCCAGTTGGTTGTCAACCTTGGTTTTAACCTGACACCGGTGACCTCCATAAACTATTCGCATACGTATAATATTGCAGGGAAACAGACTGTCTATCAGCGAGTTAGTATTCATCGTGTACTCCATTGCTGGGAAGGCAGCCTCTGGTGGGTTCCCAATGGTCCCACCAAAGGGTTTGGATTCAAAATCAACGTGATTGGGTTGCCTGATCTGAAACTTGATAATAATTATTCCAGTTTCCAGACAAGTTCACTCTATCGATAAAAACGTAAAAAATAGCGGTTTTTCAGCTTTTTTTGTGGTTTTTGTTGACAGATAGTACTGTTTCATTGATTTTGCCCGCAGATTAGCAATGCTCATAACCACTAATTTAACTCTTAGGAGGAGAAAGTCATGACAAAAGAAGATATGATTAATCACATGGCTGAAACATCTGGTATTACCAAGAAACAGGCGGCAAAAGCCCTTGAAGCATTCATGGATGAAGTCACTACCCAGTTGAAGAAAGATTCCAAAGTCAGTTTCACAGGTTTTGGTACCTTTACGGTCTCACATCGTAAAGCCCGTACCGGTCGTAATCCGCAAACAGGTGCTACCATAAATATCCCGGCAACAAAGGTTCCCGTATTCAAAGCCGGCAAACGCTTAAAAGAAGCCATCAAGAAATAAGTTTTATCGTGTTATTTTACGGGCAGGGGATTATATTCTCCTGCCCGTTTGTAGTTGGGAATGTTATGGTAAAGTTGAACACGTAGCGGACAGGCTGGACTAAGTAGTAAAGATGGCGAAAAGGAAAAAGAAAACACGTTCCCACAGTATATCAGATAATGTGAAACAGGTTGTTGGGGTCATATTATTTCTTGCAGCCCTGTTAATCCTTATCGCACTTATCTCGCATAATAACCTTGATGATCGCAGGATTCTCGGTGAGGTGGACAAGCATCTCGATCCGCTGGATATCCAGTACCGGAATCAGGCAGGGTTATTAGGGGCATACCTGGCGTTTGCCAGCTCTATTTTATTAGGCTGGCTGGCATATTTTATCCCGGTGGCGTTTATTATTTTGTCGGTGCGGTTGTTCTCTCGTGATATTTCCCGACGTTTGCGATTTACCGCTTTGCTTACTTTTGTCGTGGCTCTGTTGGGGACCATGCTTTTCAATATCCATATTTTAGTTGAGCGTACCCTCTATGCCGAGAAAAATTGTATCGGAGGCTATATCGGTGAGCAGTCATCCATATTAGCTTTGAAATTGCTTGGAGAACTCGGTTCGTATGTTGTCCTGAGCGGGATTATTCTCTTGATTATTCTCCTGCGGACCTCGTTGTCATTATCAGATGCCGCTCGTATGAAAGTGCCGGGACTGAAGATAAGTAAAACATTGTATGAAAAAGTAGGAGTGCTTTTGCGTAGTTTTTTCTCTTTTTCCTGGATGACCGGCTTATTGAGCAGGAATGAAAATAAGGAAGAGGAAACCGACGAAGGCGATGAAAGTACCGGAAAAGACAAAGACGAGTTTACCTCGGTGCTTGATGAAGCCATAAATGACATGGAACAAGCAGAAGAAGATGAACAGGAAGAGGAATCATCACAACCTGCGAAAAAATACACTCGCAAAGTTACTTTGAAGACTGCAAAACCGCTGCAGGTCAAATCAATGGAATATACCTACCCAACCCTTGATTTGCTGCAAGACAACCCGCATTCGGGGGCATCTGTAAGTGAAGAGGAATTAAAGTTTACATCCCGAATGCTTAAAGAAACACTTGAGACTTTTTCCATCGGGATTGAGGGACCGATTGAGTATTTCCCCGGACCGGTTATTACACGGTATGATTTCAAACCTGCCAGTGGTGTCAAAGTAAACCAGATAATTAATCTTTCTGATGATTTAGCTTTGGCGTTGAAAGCCAAGCGTATCCGTATCATTGCCCCCATTCCCGGTAAAGCCGCGGTAGGGATTGAAATACCGAACAAACAAACTCAGTTTGTCTATGCGAAGGACATCCTTGCTTCCAAACAGTTTGCCAATGCCGATATCAGGCTCCCGCTGGCACTCGGCAAAACAACGTTCGGGAAACCCTATGTAGTCGATTTAACAAAAATGCCTCACCTGTTGGTTGCCGGTGCGACCGGGTCGGGAAAATCAGTTTGTATGAATATCCTGATTACCTCGTTATTGTATCGCCTGCACCCGCAACAGGTTCGCTTTATTCTTATTGACCCCAAGATGCTTGAGTTAAGTGTCTATTCTGGTATCCCACATCTGGGGCGACCGGTCATTACCAACCCCAAACGTGCCGAACGGGTACTGGCTGATGCCGTGGTAGAGATGGAATCGCGCTATCGCAAGCTGGCAAATGCTTCGGTGCGGAATATAGAAGATTTTAACAAAAAGCAGGATTCACCGGAAAAGCAGTTGCCCTATATTGTCATCCTTGTCGATGAATTAGCGGATTTGCTCATGTCAACCAATTCGTCCAAAACGGAACTGCTTATCACCCGACTGGCGCAAATGGCACGAGCGGTCGGGATTCATCTCGTGTTGGCTACGCAAAGACCATCAGTGGATGTTATCACCGGTTTAATTAAGGCAAATTTCCCGGCACGAATTGCTTTCCAGGTTTCTTCAAAAGTTGACTCCCGTACTATTCTTGATACGAACGGAGCCGAAAGGTTACTGGGAGCGGGGGATATGTTGTTCCTCCATCCGGGACACCCGGAACCGACGCGTTTACATGGTGCGTACGTAACCAGCGAAGAAACCGACCGGATAGTCAGCTTCATCAAAGACCAGGGTTTGCCGATGCTGGCGCTTGAAAATATCTCGCAGGCAACCGGAGAAACTACCGAAACCGAGATTGATTTCGGCGATCCCCTGTTCAAGGAAGCATGTGATGTGGTTGTCCGTCATCGCCAGGGCTCTGTTTCCCTGTTACAGCGACGACTTGGAATCGGATACCAGCGTGCCGCACGATTGATTGATAAACTGGAACAGGCGGGTATTGTTTCGGCATTTGACGGCTCCAAGGCTCGTGAGGTGCTGGTCGATCAGGCATATATAGATACCCTTTTCCAAACGGCGGGGACAGCTCCCTCAGAACACAAACCAAACTAACGCCCTCCCTCCACGTATAAAGAAAAGTGATGAAAAGGATACAAATACTACTATTGCTTACGTTGCTTATCTGGTCAACAGCCAGTCGTTTGTCATATAGCTCCGACAGCGGACGGTTTGATAAAATCATATCACAGTTGAGCACCGCCGGTTGTTTGTACCTTGAGTTTGTAACTACTATCGAATCGGATGTCTTTAACACAATTGATACCGCACTGGGAAAGGCTTATTTCGCTGGTGACGGTATGTTTCATGTAACCATTGGCGGGGATGAGTATATCTATGACAATCAGCTTTTATATTCATATAGCAGGGAGAACAACCAGGTTACAATAGAGCATCCTCCTGATTCCGAAGCAGCGGCGGGGGAGATGTTGTTTGTGACGCATCTTGATGACTTTTACACCGTTGATGTTGTCCGTCCCGATAAAGAATATCGTTTGTATAAAAAAGATGATATTTCCACTGGTAATG
>JAJRZL010000261.1 GCA_024275255.1 Candidatus Zixiibacteriota bacterium
AACCCACACAGCTTTTCCGTTTATGGTGGAATCCCCGAGCAGCGTGTGGTTGTCTTCGGTCCAGTGACGTCCCGACACATCTTCATAGGTGAAATCCGACCCGACAAAGCTAGAGTTTTTGTCATCGGCGGAAATTTGTTTTACCAGATCGACCGAGGGAACATAAATCCAGCGGCTGTCGTTGGCGTCGGCGTGTTTATGTACCATGAAGGTCAGGCGGGACACATCCGATGGCTTGGTGAAATACGTATAGTAGAATTGATCGCCACCGTCTTCTTTATCGAGGCGAAGCATGACAAATTCGCGAATACGCTCTTTTCCTTTTTTGTCAACGATACGCATTTTTACCTTAGCAATACCGTCATTGCCCGCGTAGTAGTATGCCATGTGAGATTTTTTCATAATCTCTTCGGCGGTCTGGGCATTAGCGCTTCCTATTGTAAAAACAAGCGCCAGTGTCATCAGGGTTAGAGTTTGAATCAAAGTTTTCATGTTACATCCTTTATATTATTGTTTCATTTCTTTTTTGCTTTAGCGGAGTCATGGTGCGCCTTGGGAATTTCGGGCAACAACTTGTTATGGAATGTCTTTACGATAGCAGGCAGGAGCAACAGCGTCACCAGTCCCGAAACAATCATAATAGACAGGAAGAATCCGCCGACGGTAATGTACGGAACCAGAGAGGAGAAAAGCATCGGAATGAAACCGATAGCTATGACCAATACGTTTCGACTGATAGCACGAGCAGCGCCTTCGAATATTTCGTGATATGACTCCTGGAAATTATTTGTTCGTTTATGTATTGCTCGTAGTCGTTGTATAAAGTGAATGGCAAAGTCCACTGAGAGTCCGAGGGTAAGCGATGAAAGAACCGCTACCGGCATATCGTACGGCTTTCCGATGTACCCGATAAAAGCATAGATAGCCATAACCGTGATTGACAGGGGGAGCATGGAAATCAAGCCCCAGAGAATAGAGCGAAACAGGAATATCATCATGAACAACACGACGAAATACGCACCGGCAAGTGACCATGTCATACCGTTGACCATTTTTTGCTGCCATACGATATTGATATACGGCAATCCTGCCCAATTTACCTTGATTCCCCTTGGAGGTGGATTTTCTTTCATAAACTGGTTGGCGATTTCTACCGTTGATTGTACTTCCTTGTTGTCGCCATTTTTCAACTGCACCCAGAGATTTGCCTTCCGGTAGTCAGAGGTAACAAACTTAAACAAGTCATCAGGATTCCCTCCGGACATTTCAAACAGGAACAAGAGTTGGGCAACTTCATCCTGCTGGTCCGGTAACGAGGCTTTTGCCGGATCGGCGCTGAACAATTCATAGCGCACTTTTTTAACGATATCCGTTAAACCGGTTGTTGCTCCGATAATTTCGCTTTTTTCAAGAGTCCGTTGAAACTTTTCAATGTACCTGAGTACCCTGGGGTTTTTCATGCGGTCCTCGTCATCACTTTCAAAGACGAGGTAATTCATGTAGGTACCGGCAAGATGTTTATTCAACGCGACATCCGCCTGCCGTATGGGATGTGATTTCTTGAACCACTTCACCGGGTTGTCGTTGACAACAATCATCTTCAGTCCGATAGCTGAAAGAACGATGATAACAGCAACCGTACCGATAATATACAGGTTCCAACGATATGAAAAATCTCGGACCTTGTGCATCAGGGTAGCCAACACCCCATGTTTATCATCGCTTTTGCCGAAGTTACGCAGTGACTTATCTGAAATCAGCATAGCGATTGCAGGGTTCAATGTGACCGACAGCATCCAGGCAACAGCAACACCAAAGGCAACAAAGGTTCCGAAAACCTGTACCGGTGGAATAGGAGTAATAGTTAATGAAGCAAACCCGGCAATTGTTGTCAGGGTAGTAAACAACATGGGTAAAAACAGTGTTTCAACCGAGTGCCTGATAGTTGCATCTTTATGCTTGTATCTTTTGTAGTGGTCATGGAACTCTGAAATAATATGTATTGAGTTTAGCACTGAAATCGGTATCAGGAAAATCGGTATCATTGATGACATGATATGTACGGTGTTCCCGGTCAGTATCAGCAGTCCCATTGACCACACCACCGACATAATCGCTACAATCATGGGAGCCATAATGATTCTGAACTGACGGAAGAACATGAACATCAGCAGCATAATGATAATCATCGCAGCCGGGGCTGAGAATACCATCTGCGAGAACATCTCTGCTCCAAAAGAATCTTCCGCTACGGGGAGACCGGCAATATGGTATTCTTCAGGACCACCATACTTTTCTGTAATGGCTTTGATTTCACCAGCGATACGGTGTGACATGTCTTTGGATTCGATAGGGATGAAAATAGCAATGGCTTTCCCATCATCGGAGGCGAGCTTACCGCGCAGTACGGGGTTTTTCTTAATTCTTTCAAGAATGTAGTCCGCCTCTTCCTGTGTTTCTATTTCATCTTCCATCAGGGTTTCAACGATGATAGAGCCATCACCCCCCTGTTTAATATCATCTACGGTCGATGGCGCCAGGATGTCATCAACGATAACACCGTCAATGTCTTCTATCTCAGCAGTGATATTGTAAATACGGTTGAGGATATCCGGTTTGAAAGCTCCATCTTCAGTAACTACCCCAACTGCGATGAAGTCATAAATGGAGAAATCCTCTTTTGTCTGCTGATCGAACAAACGGGCTGGCTCATCAGCCGGGAGCATATTCTCAGGATCGGTATCGATTTTTATATTGGGAAACTGTGCTGCAAAAAAAGCTGTGATTAACACAGCTATGCCAATAACAATCCAGGGGTGTTTAATTGAAAAATTGGTTACTTTTGCTTTCATTCATTATCCTTTCCAGTGCGTTTAATCGTTTAGCAAGTTAGATTCATGGCTAAACGAAATGATTCAATCTTTTTTCCACTGAGAATA
>JAJRZL010000262.1 GCA_024275255.1 Candidatus Zixiibacteriota bacterium
ATATGAATACCTATCTGACGGGCGGCTTCCAGTACCGTTGTTCCTTTCGGTACAGTCACCTGCTGTCCGTTAATGGTAAGTGTTACCATCGGTATTTCCTGCGGTGTTGTCGTTTTTGTATCCTGTGCCATCTTTTATTTCTGCCCAAATGGAAATTCCGATTTTACCAGACACTTTCCATGCTCAATATGGTACTGCCACTCATCCCGCCAGTTTTTTATTGCCGATTGAATGGGCATTACCGCGGCATCTCCAAGCGGACAAACAGTACGTCCAAGAATGTTGCCGCAAATATCTTCAATTTCCTCAATATCTCCCGGTTTTCCCTGCCCGGCTTCAATACGCCTGATTATCTGCTCCAGCCAGCCGGTTCCTTCACGGCAGGGGGTACATTTTCCGCATGACTCATGGCGATAAAAATGGATAAGCTTGAGGATAACCCACACAATACAGGTATCTTCATGGAACACAATAACCGCCCCGGAACCAAGCATAGAGCCAACCGAGGTCAGTGATTCGTAATCCAGGTTGACATCTATCATATCTGGAGTCAGTATCGGTGTTGAAGAGCCTCCGGGAATAACACCTTTGAGCTTCTTGCCACCAAGGATACCATTGCCATATTCAGGGTCATAAATCAATTTTTTCAAAGGAAATCCCAGCTCAACTTCATAATTGCCCGGCTGGTTTACATGACCGGAAAGAGAAAAGATTTTAGTCCCGGTTGATTTCTCCGTGCCAAGCGACTTGTACCAATCAGCACCGCGGTTGATAATATGCGGCACTGTTGCCAATGATTCCACGTTATTGACAATAGTCGGACAGGCATAAAGCCCTTCGATAGCGGGAAACGGCGGACGGATACGGGACATTCCGCGTTCACCCTCAATAGAATTCAACAGGGCGGTTTCCTCACCGCAGATATACGCACCACCACCAGTATGAACAATCATATCCAAATCATAGCCGGAGCCAAAGATGTTCTTCCCCAGGTACCCTTTCGCGTATGCTTCTTTCATGGCGGCTTCTATACGCTCATGACAATGGGTAAACTCGCCGCGGATATAAATGAACATCAGGTGACACCCGATAGCAAAAGATGCTATCGCCATCCCTTCAATAATAGCATGCGGGTCACGTTCCATGAGTACGCGGTCCTTGCATGTTCCCGGTTCTGACTCATCGGCATTGCAACAAAGATAGCGTGGCTTGGGTGAATCTTTGGGCACAAAGCTCCATTTCAACCCGGTCGGAAAACCGGCGCCACCACGACCGCGAAGGCCTGACTTCTTTACTTCATCTATTACCTGCTCAGGCGACATTTCAGTCAGCACTTTTTTCCATGCCTTGTAACCGCCACGATTTTCGAAGGTCTCGATTTTCACCTGCTCAGGGTCTTCGACATACCGGAACAAATGCAAGTTCTCACTTGCAGCAACTATCTTGGCATTGGTCCGAACCGGTGAATAGAACATCACGCTTTCGCTCTCAATTCTTCGAGAATTTTATCAACTTTTTCCGGGGTCAGGTTTTCGTAATAATCGTTGTTTATCTGCATCATCGGTGCCGTACTGCATGATCCCAAACATTCCACCGAAATAAGGGTAAACATATTGTCCGTAGTTGTTTCACCCTTGGTAATCCCCAGCTTTGTTTCAAGGTAACTAATCAACGAATCCGCCCCCAACAGTGAACAGGAGATATTATGGCATACCTGGATCAGGTATTTCCCGCGTGGTTGCTTGGGAAACATCGTGTAAAACGTAGCAGCTTCGGCAATCTCCACTACCGGGATACGGATAATCTTTGAGATCTCACGGTAGATATCATCGTTGAGATATCCTACCTGACGATAGGCTACCGTCAATGCCGGCAAAATAGCCGACTTTCGGTAGGGATACCGCTCCATTTTTTCTTTTATCTGCTTTACCGATTCTTCAGACAGAATCATCGGTCCACTTCTCCTAACACAATATCAATCGAACCAATCGCACACACCACATCCGAGAACATACGCCCCTCACACAGTTTTGGCAAACTGGCGAGATTGATAAATGATGGTGGACGTACTCGTACCCGGCGAGGCTTGTTGGTTCCATCACCTGTTATATAGAATCCAAGCTCACCCTTGGGGGATTCAATCCCCTGATATACCGAACCAACCGGGGCTTTGAACCCTTCCGTCACGAGCTTGAAATGGAAAATCAACGACTCCATTTTATACAGTACATCTTCTTTTAACGGCAGCACAACACCCGGGACATGCGTCCGGTACGGTCCTTCCGGCATACCATCAATCGCCTGCTCACATATTCGCAATGACTGGCGTATTTCTTCCAACCGTAAGAGGAATCTATCATACGCATCACCATGCTTCCCGACCGGTACTTCAAAATCGAAATTTTCATATCCGCTGTATGGATTGTCCTTGCGCAAATCGTGTTTTACCCCGCTTCCACGCAACATCGGTCCGGTCAAAGAGAGATTGATAGCATCATCTGCCGAAATAACAGCCACCCCTTTTGTTCGATTGATGAATATCTGGTTATTATTTAACAGCGTTTCATAATCATGCATACGCTCACGAATCGTTTTTACCATCTTGCGGACTTTGGCATCTAAATCTTTGGGGAGCTCGTGAGCCAAACCACCTATTCGGATATAACTGGTCATCATCCGTTGTCCGCCACAGGCTTCGTAGATATCCAGAATCAGTTCACGTTCCCGGAAGGTATAGAGCAGCATCGACATTGCCCCCAAATCGAGAGCATGAGTCCCCAGCCAGACCAGGTGAGAATTTACCCTGGTCAACTCCGCTAAACAAACACGAGCCCACTTTACCTTGTCGGGGACTTCAATCCCCATCAGCTTTTCAACAGCCAGGCAATAACCAAGATTATTCGACATGGGAGCAAGGTAGTCCATCCGGTCGGTACAGGGGAGCGCCTTATAGTACAGTTTCGACTCCATGGTCTTCTCAATACCGGTATGGAGATAACCGACAATCGGACGTGCTTTGACAACCGTTTCGCCATCAAGTTCAAGTAGTACCCGCAACACCCCGTGTGTTGACGGATGCTGCGGACCCATATTTATTGTTACGGTTTTCTCTACCGACACTACTTGATAACCTCCGGTGGCTGATCCTTATTCCAGCTAAACTGGGGTTGTTCGTATGTTAACGGAAAATCCTTCCGCAAGGGATGACCTTCTAAATCATCAGGGGTCAAAATCTTTGTAAGGTCAGGATGTCCTTCAAAGTTTATACCAAACAAATCCCACACTTCACGCTCAAGCCATTCCGCACCAGCCCAGAGATCAACCAGAGACCGTACAGTGGGGTTTTCTTCGGGAAGGCGTACCTTCAGGAAGAACCGGAAACAATGTGAAAGAGAATATAAATTATAGACAACTTCAAACCGTCCTTTTTCTTCCTCGGGATGTCCCATCCAGTCAACAGCGGTTATATCCGCAAGCAGCTTGATATCAACCTCATTATCATTTTGCAATGCTTCACAAATGGGAAACAACGATTGTGGGGTGATATAGAACGACAAATCTCCCCGAAAATCATCCTCGGAAAGTATATCATCGCCAAACCGGCTGCGGAGGAAATGCCCTATTTTCTCTTTCATTTCCATAGCATGTTCTATAATTCACAAAAGGTCACATACGTCAATCAATAAACGAAACCCCGTTACTATTTATTGATTCTGCGACCCCATTGTTCGTAATTCCCCTTTAACGATTCCTTCTCCACTTTCTCCAATAATTTGAGAATCCCATCCATCAACTGCTCCGGACGAGGAGGGCATCCCGGCACATATATATCGACAGGGACGATTCTGTCAACCCCCTGAAGAATAGCATAGTTATTGAACACACGACCACAGGAAGCACACGCCCCCATAGAAATGACCCACTTCGGGTTTGGCATCTGCTCATATAACGTACGCAGAACCGGCGCCATTTTCATTGAAACCCGTCCCGCCACAATCATCAAGTCAGCCTGTCTTGGAGAAGGACGCATGACCTCCATCCCAAAGCGGGCAAGGTCAAAATGGGAAGCAAACGTTGACATCATTTCAATAGCACAACACGCCAACCCGAACCCAAGGGGCCACATGGAGCGTTTTCGTGCCCAGTTGACCATCTTTTCCAAAGTGGTCAACACAATACCATCAGGGATTTTTTCTTCTAATCCCATTTCAAAGCTCCCCGACTGAGAATGTAGAAATAACCAACAAGCAGAATAACAACAAACACCAGCATTTCAATAAAACCAAACAGACCAAGCTTACGGGAAATAACCGCCCAGGGATATAAAAAAACGACCTCAAGATCAAAAATGATAAATAAAATGGCGATAAGATAAAATTTCACCGGAACCGGGTCTTTCGTTGAGCCGACGGGATCGATTCCACACTCGTACGATTCACCCTTCTTCCCCAATTTTGTTCTCCGACCGAACAAAATCGAGAATGTCACCAGTAGTATTGCCAATAATGTAGCAAATACTACAAGAAGCAGAATCGGGAAGAATGTTTCAAACATACAGGCTTATTCTACCAGTTTTAATTTTTTTCAACTTTAGTCCTTATACGGACCATTGTCAAGCATATTTGCAATCTTTCACATGATTACCTGCAAGGTTCAGCTATTTATCTTGAAGCTCAATGCGGATTTGTCAATGATGACACCAAAAAAGTCAGGATATCAACAGTATATCCTGACTTTTTGTCTCAAAGTATCAACAATACTCTTTTTTTCTTGTCCGTTTCTCAAATACTGGCATTACGCAGAAGGTTTCCATTCTTTCCACACATTACCAACCAACTCCGGTCCCGGCTTCAGAGTTGCTTTTCCCGGTTTCCATTCCGCAGGACAGGCTTCCGCCCCTTTTGTTTCCCGAACAAGCTGGAATGCTTTAATCTGGCGGATAGTCTCATCGATATTTCGTCCTACCGGTGGTGTCAGCACTTCCATTGCCTGGATAACCCCGTCAGGGTCTATCAAAAAACGTCCCCTGATATCAACTCCCGCCTGTTCATCATATACCCCATACACTTGCCCCAAATTCCCCCCACCATCGGACAGCATCGGAAAAGGTATGCCACCTTCAACCATCTTCGACAATTCCTGTTCATCCCATATCTTATGTACAAAAACAGAATCAACGGAGCAGGCAAACACATCCACACCAAGTTTTGTGATTTCATCATAATGAGCGGCGACCGTCGCTAACTCGGTCGGTCAAACAAAGGTAAAATCCCCGGGATAGAAACAAAGCAATACCCACTTTCCAAGGGAATCCGATAGTTTCATATTGGTAAATGTACCCTTGTGATACGCCGGTGCTTCAAAATCCGGCGCTTTCTTTCCAACTTGTACCGCCATTTTCATATCCTCCGTTATTGCTTGTTCTTCACTTGCATTCTCAGTAATCTTCTGTTCTCCGACAACTGTCCCTGTCGGCTGGGCGCAACCAAGATTCTCAGCCATAAAAACACCTCTTCCATATTTTATGATAAACAAAATAAGTATTTTGCATGGTATCATAACAGGGGATAAAAGTCAAGTTATTGAATAATATC
>JAJRZL010000263.1 GCA_024275255.1 Candidatus Zixiibacteriota bacterium
ATTCCTTTCCAGGGATTACCTGCGCGAATATGCTGGCTGGGATACGGAGAACGAGCTCACTTTGCCGACATCATGAACCGCTATATCAAAAAAGGCAAAATAGCTGCTCCCATTGTTATCGGACGTGATCATCTCGATTGCGGCAGTGTGGCATCACCCTACCGCGAAACGGAAGGAATGCTCGACGGTTCCGATGCTATCGCTGACTGGCCCCTGCTGAATGGTTTGCTCAATGCGGTATCGGGGGCATCGTGGGTGTCTATCCATCATGGCGGTGGTGTCGGGATGGGGAAAGCGATTCACGCCGGGCAGGTAATTGTTGCCGATGGTACAAAAGAGATGGCGAAGCGATTAAACCGGGTGTTAACAAATGACCCCGGTAGTGGGGTGGCTCGGCATGTCGATGCCGGTTATCCTGATGCGGTCAAATTTGCAAAAAAAAATAATATCAAAATCCCGATGAAGAAGTAGTTTTTTTACTATTTCATCGGGGTTAATATTACTATGTCATTAGCAGGATTCTTTCAACCACATCGGATTCTGTATTGCGCTATTGGTTTGTTTTTCTTGCTGCATTTGTACCGCATAACCGCCCCTCCCAACGGATATCACCAATGGCGTGAGTCGGATACTGCCGCGGTAGCGTTGAACTATTATGAAGAGGGGATGAACTTCTTTGAGCCGCATGTCAACCAGCGCGGAGCAACTTCCGGAATCACCGGTATGGAACTCCCGGTATTTAACTACACCATAGCCCTCTTTTATCGACTGACGGGACCGTATCATGTTGTCGCTCACCTCCTGGTTCTTTTAGCAGCCTGTTTATCACTGTGGACAATTTTCAAGTTGACTGAAATACTTACCGATGCAAACATTGCTGCTTTTTCCGCTGTTGCGATGGCGTTGTCTCCTTTATTTTTTTTCTATAGCTATAAAATCATGCCGGATATTTGGGCGTTGACGCTGTGGTTAGTATCAATTTATCTGTACCTGCAATTTACAATAAAGAAAAAGTACCTGTTCTGGGTAGTTTCGGCGCTCTGTCTTGCTGTTGCCGGAAGTATTAAACCATTGGGGTTGTCGATATACCTGCCATATTTATTTTTGCTCTGGCATAATAAACAACAAACAGTGCGTGATTATGTCCTATACCTTCTCTATATCGCTGTGACTTTAGGACCATTTATTATATGGATTCAATATGCCCGCTATCTTCAGGAAACATCAGGGCTCTACGCGTTTTATCTTGGAGGAAATATCACCAGTTTCTACCAGTATTTATTTTCAGTGCGTTTTTTCAAAAGCCTGTTTCTCCAGTATCCGCCGGAACTGTGGGTAGGGTGGGTACTGGTGCCGGTGTTTTTCTATGGTCTTTACCGTGCCATAAAAGAGCGAACACTGCGATTTGTTTTTGTCTGGATTCTTTCCATTTATATTGTCTTTGCCTTGACAGCTTTGAAAGCATCAACTCATGATTATTATTCCCTTGTTATTGTGCCACCATTGGCGGTTATTACCGGTGTTGGTCTTAGCCGTTTGTATCTTTCTGGTGGATGGAAACGGGTAACGGTTGTTGTGCTTCTTCTCTTAGCGCCGGTGGGAGTCTTTTTACGAATATATCATCGCTTTGGTACTATTAACGACTACTATACTATCCATTCGGAGGTGGATAGCATTATTCCCCGTAAGGATCTGGTTATTGTCGAGGACCATACCCCTGCTGTTCGATTATACCAATTGAACCGAAAAGGCTGGACCCTGCAACATGGTGTCCGGTTTGAGGAAACGGTACATTATATAAAAGATGGAGCCCGGTTTCTGCTGGTAAAACAGCCCCTGGATAATCGTTTTGGGTTATGGGGAACAGTGGTTGACACTATTCCGGAACGGCTGGGACCGCTTTATTGTTATCGTGCGAAAGATTTGAATTGATAATGTGATGCAAAGGATTATATTTTGTTATGCCTGCAGAAAAAAAAGCGACACTACTGATAAAGAATATCGGACAGTTGGTGACAATGGCGGGACCGGTCCCGCGTATCGGTGACCAGTTGTGTGATATCGGCATTATTGAACATGGCGGAATAGCAGCGGCAGGGAACGAAATCCTCCGGGTTGGGGAATCTGATGATGTCGAAGGGCATAGTCCCCTGGCGGAAGGGTGTACGGTTATCGATGCTGCCGGGGCGGTGGTAACTCCGGGACTTATCGACCCTCATACGCACCCGGTATTCTCCATGACTCGCGAGAAAGAGTTCGAAATGCGCCTGCAGGGGAAATCCTATATGGAGATTGCCAATGCCGGTGGAGGAATACGGGCATCGGTGCGCGATTTGCGTACAACTCCCAGGCAACAGTTGATGGAAAAAACAACCGAGCGACTCGACCGGATGCTCCGCTATGGAGTGACAACTATTGAAGCCAAGTCCGGGTATGGTCTTTCCACTGAATCGGAAATCAAGCAGCTTGAGGTTATCCGTGATTTGAACCAGACACATCCGATTGATATGGTCCCGACATTCCTGGGTGCGCACGAAATTCCCGACGAATATCGGAATAACCGCAATGGGTATATCGAGCTTATCATCGATGAGATGATTCCAAAGGTAGTGGAACAACACCTTGCCGAGTTTTCTGATATATTCACCGAGGAGGGTGTGTACGATATTCCCGAATCCCGGAAAATTCAACAAGCGGCTGATGATGCCGGGCTGAAACTGAAATTTCATGCCGATGAATTGAAATCGGTCGGCGGAGCGGAGCTTGCCGCCGAGATGAAAGCAGTTAGTGCCGATCACCTTGTTTATATTTCAGAAGCGGGTATAAAAGCGCTGGCATCTTCTGGTACGGTGGCGGTACTGTTGCCGGGGACGACCTTTTCGCTGGCAGGCAAACAATATGCTCCCGCGCGGAAGATGATAGAAGAAGGGGTGGTTGTGGCATTGTCAACCGATTGTAATCCCGGCTCCAGTTACAGTGAATCATTGCCGTTTATGGTTACACTGGCAGCACTGGAATTGAAAATGACCGCGGCGGAGGCTATCTCGGCAGTTACGGTAAACGCTGCCTGTGCCATTAACCGGGAAGGGGTAATAGGACAATTACAACCGGGGATGAGTGCGGATATGGTTGTCTGGAATATGGCTGATTACCGGGAGCTACCCTATCATTATGCGGTCAACCTTGTTGCCAAAGTGATAAAAGCAGGTAAACTGGTCGTGAACAACTAATATGCCCGGTACGTTATAATATTGATGAATATGCACCAAGCTATAAAATTACTCCTTATTGTTTGCCTTTGCTCCAGCCTGCTGGTCTCCTGTGGAGTGTATACTTTTAATCCCAAGGGTAAATCGAGTATCTCATCTATATTTATTGAGCGGTTTCAGAACAACACACCGGAATTTGGGCTGGCGGACCGGATGACCGATGATGTGATTGATGCCTTTATTGCTGATGGTACGATAAAAGTCATGTCTGCGGGCAATGCCGAGTCGATTCTTGAGGGAACCTTGGTACGATACGAACGGAAACCGTATGAGTTTACCTCCGGTGAACAGGTGACATCGTATGCGGTAACAATGGATTTCGATGTGGTTCTCAAGGATGCGAAAACCGGTGCCGAAATCTGGAAAGAGCGTATCAGCCAACAGGGAATCTACCGGGTTGATACGGAAACCGAGCAGGATGGTCAGTTGAAAGCTATTAAACTGCTGGTGGAGGCAATAATTAATAAGACGACAAAAAGCTGGTAAGAATGGCAATAACTGATTATTATATATACCTGTTGAATGATTTTAGCATAGTTGTGTATAAAAGAGAAATGAAAAACCTGCCAATGACATTGTATGCACCACGAAACCGCCGAATAATACATAAGAAGAACGGTACTTGTGGTTGTGATTCACGATATAAGGATTACCAATGAACATACGCATTGAAAAACAATTCCTGATTACAGGATTGATTATTCTGTTTGTTTTCGGGGGAGCGGTATTTGCAGGAAGTATCAATAAAAATGCCGGAACCAGTTCGTTTCCCTTTTTGAAAATCAATATCGGTGCTCGTGCGGTAGCGATGGGGGGAGCGTTTACCGGGCTTGCTGATGATGAGTCTTCCCTGTATTATAATCCGGCAGGAATTACTAAGTTTGAAGAGAACCGTTTTATTGCCGGGTATCATAATTATTTTGTCGATATGCAATCCGGTTTTGTCGGTGTAATCAGAAAGTACAATGAGAAACTGACGTTTGGTGGTTATTTCAGTTACTTGAATTATGGCGATTTTACGGAAACCAATCAAGCCGGTGAAATTCTTGGCGATTTTGGCGGGGGAGATGTGTTGCTGGCATTGTCCACGGCTTATCAGTATCGCTATAATGTTTCCTTTGGGGGAACGGTTAAATTTATCTATGAGTCGGTGGATAGCTATTCTGCTACCGGCATGGCGGTTGATTTGGGGGTTCGGTTTTCCCGTTATCGCAACAGGCTGGCGTTTGGATTGGCAATTCAAAATATAGGTACCCAGTTTTCCAGTCTTGGTGATGAGAAATATCGTTTGCCGCTTACTTTTCGTGGAGGAGCATCGCTTCGACCCCGAGGGTTGCCGGTGATTTTTGCCGGAGATATTATTGCTCCTATTGATAATGATATCGTGGTGGCAATCGGTGGTGAGTATGTCGAGCTGAAACCTTTCTATATCCGAATGGGCTGGAACAGCTTTGGTTCTAACTACCGCACAGCCGGCTCCGAAGATAGCTGGGCTGGTTTGGGAATTGGGTTTGGATTGGATATTAAGCAATTACAAATATCATATGCGTTTACTCCCGGTGCAGAGCTGGGAGACAGTCATAGAATAACGGTAACAGGCAGGTTATAGGTATGAAAAGCAGGGTTTTTATAGTAAGTGTCGTATTTGCCATTGTGGCAATTATTATGTTTGGTCTCGGTTGTTCTTCCGGTTCCAGGCAGACGGATCCTAAGGATGTGGTTATTCGTATGTTTGGGGCGATGGAGAAGAATGACAAGGCTGCCTTGGCGCATTTGCTGGACCTTGCCGAGTTGATGCGCAATATCAATGAAGACTATGCTCTTCAAACAGATTCCCCCCGTGTATTTACCAGTCCCGAGCAGATACTCGATGATTTGACCGGTGATGGGCTTACCAAAAAACGCTGGTTTTCTTTACAGCGTATTATCAACAAGGTTGATGTCAATGGTGATATTGCCACTGTCGAGGTAACATTTGTTGACAAGGAAAAATCACGTGGGTACCGCACCAAGTTCGGGCTGCATTTAGTACATGATAAATGGAAAATCTATAGCTTCAAAACCATGCCGAGCACACCGAAATGAGTAAACAATCACTCCTTGTATTTCCCCTTTTTCTCTTATGGCTCCTGGTATCATGCTCTCAAAGCAACACCGATATAGCTGCTGTTTCTGTTGAAGAATTATATAAGTTATCGCAATCGGGCAATGATATTTATCTCCTTGATGTTCGCACTCCCCAGGAGTTTGAAAACGAACGATTAGCATTTGCCGATGCCAATATCCCGTATGACCAGTTGCAAAAGCAAAAAGATAAACTCCCGCCGGATACCACGACCACGATGTACCTGTTCTGTCGTTCAGGACGACGAAGTGCTATTGCGGCTGGTATTCTTCCGAAGCTTGGTTATCATAATGTCATCAATGTCGAGGGTGGTATTATAGCCTGGAAACGGGCAGGGTATCAGACAGTGAGCGGAGCCTCGAAATAGTATAGAGAATACCTGCGGGAAGTTTCTCCCGGCAGTACCACACTGCTGACATATACGTATCTCACCATATATCCGGTATCGTCGGGAAGCGATTCAAAAAGATAGCCGGGTGGTTGATTTTTATCTCGTTTTATGATATGAATAGCTGTTATTAATTGGACTGGATATGAAAAAACGTCAACTCATACTCGGAACCCGTGGCTCAGACCTGGCAATGGCACAGGCAAAGCAAGTGCAGACGGCACTTGAGAAAAGAGTCGGAGCGGAGGTAAAGCTGGAAGTTATCCAAACAACCGGGGATACCCGGGATTCCGTCCCACTCAGTAAACTTCCGGGAAAAGGATTTTTTACCAAAGAAATTGAGCAAGCCCTGCTTGATAACCGAATTGATATAGCCGTACATTCATTGAAAGATCTTCCAACAACGCAGCCCGAAGGTCTGTCAATAGCAGCGGTTGCTTTTCGGGAAGACCGACGAGATGTCCTGATAGTGAAGAAGGGTCTGCTTGATGGCACTGGTGTATTACCGCTTGCCAAGGGGTTGATTATTGGTACCGGCTCAACAAGAAGGCAGGCGCAGATAGCGTTTCATAATCCTCACCTTGAAATAAAAGATTTACGGGGCAATGTCCCCACCCGGATAGAAAAGCTCCGCAGTGGAGAATATGATGCTGTTATTGTTTCCGCTGCCGGGCTGGCTCGTCTGATGCTTGATTTGAGTGAGTTTGATATTGAAGTGTTGGACCCCGGGTTGTTTTTACCTGCTCCGGGACAGGGAGCGCTGGCGATGGAAGTTCGTTCCGATGACACTCTGGCGAATCATTATATCCATCAGCTTGACAATGAAAAAGTTCGTACCGAAGCCAGACTCGAACGCGGGTTGCTGGCTAAATTTGATGCCGGTTGTTCACTGCCGCTTGGTGTTTATTCTGAGCTGGTCGGAAAACGTTTTCATCTGAAAGCGGTGCTTGGTGAGCGAGAGAATGATACATGGGATGGCCTGAAAACCAGCGATACCATTGGTGATGATATTGATAGTGTCATTGATGATGCGTACCGGCAATTGACGGGTTCATGAGTATTTATAATATAGATAGTACCTGATGGGAAAAATTGAGAAGTCCAGATACTTGATGCAACAAGCGGAGCAGGTGATACCCGGCGGGGTTAACTCTCCGGTACGGGCATTTCAATCGGTAGGTGGAATCCCCCGTGTAATTGCTTATGGAGAAGGTCCGTATCTTGTTGATATTGATGGCAACCGGTATCTTGATTTTTGTTGCTCGTGGGGACCTTTGATTCTTGGACATGCGGATAAGGATGTGGTACGTGCTGTTACGGAGCAGGCGTCAAAAGGAACCACTTTCGGAGCACCAACGGAAATTGAATTCCTATTGGCTCAATTCATTGTTGAGCATGTCCCTCACGTTGAAAAAATACGGTTCGTATCTTCCGGTACCGAAGCGGTGATGTCGGCAGTTCGGCTGGCACGCGGATTTACCGGACGAGATTTGATTTTGAAATTCGAGGGCTGTTATCATGGTCATGCCGACTATCTACTGGTGAAATCCGGCTCCGGCTTGGCAACATTCGGCCAGCCGTCTTCGGCAGGTGTCCCCACAGATGTTGTCAATCAAACAGCAACCTTACCGCTTGATGATGAGCAGCTCCTGGAAGATTTTTTCAAGACACATGGTGATAAACTTGCAGCAGTTATCATAGAGGGAATACCGGCGAACAACGGATTATTGATACAACGTACTGAGTTTATACATACGTTACGTAGATTAACAGAAAAGCATGGCGTAGTTCTCATTTTTGATGAAGTTATTACCGGTTTTCGGCTGGGTGTTACCGGTGCTGCCGGGTACTATGGCATTACTCCCGATTTGGTTACGTATGGAAAAGTCATCGGTGGCGGGATGCCGGTAGGGGCATTTGGCGGACGAGCCGACATAATGGACCAACTGTCTCCAATAGGTCCGGTATATCAAGCGGGGACATTGTCCGGTAATCCGGTGGCAATGACAGCCGGGTATGTCACATTACAAAAGCTGGCAGAGGATGGTTACTATTCCCGGCTTGAAAAACGAATGAATACTTTTGCATCATATTTGTCGGAGAACATACAAGATATTCCTGCACAGGTTGTTTCGATAGCATCGATATTTTGGATTGTCTTTCAGGAATCTGCTCCGCGGGCAGCCCATCAGATTAACCGGCAGGGAATAGAACGGTTTAATACTATTCACGGTGCATTATTGGACGAGGGTATCTATGTTACACCTTCCGGGTATGAAGTAGGTTTTATTTCAACGGTACACACAAAAGAAATTTTACGGGGAGCAGCAAAGACAATATTATCCATAATAAAAGAATATCTTAGTTGAGTTATGATATCTACTTATCTATATTTTTTCTGTTTTCAATTGACAAAATTGTATAATTCCTTATATTTCGAGTTATAAAGAGCATATATCAATTTTCAACCTTAAACCTTTGAGTACATATTTCTCTGGGAGGAGGAGTTTATGCGTGTATCACTCAAACTACAATGCTTCCTTGTGTTTATTTCAACCTTGTTTTTGGTTGCTGAAATCCAGGCGGATGCTCAAGCCTGGCCCAATCGTTGGGTTAACAATGCCAGTCCGCCCAATTCCGAACAAAACAATGCTGATGTGGCGATGAGCGAAGTAATTGGTGGTGAAATCTATTCGGTTTGGACGGAGTTTCCTCCGGCTGGGTTTGGAGCTTCGAATATCGGTCTTGGTATTTCAGGTGATGGCGGGCTGACCTGGGGACCAATGATAATGACTCCTCCCACACCATATACCGGAGAATGGAACCCGGCAATTTCTGCGTTACCGATAGCGGTTAGTCCTACCGGTGGATTCATGATGGTCAGTACCGCCTATGGTGCCGGTCCCCCGTGGATGGTGCCTAATGCTATTCATATGTACCAGACATTCGGCGGCGGCACACTGTTTGGTGCTGGTGTCCCGATAGTTATGAATACCCCTGGAACAAACTGGTATGATTTCCCTAATGTAGAAGTTGATGATTATATGTTAAATCCATTTCCGTTACCCGCGCATATTGCCTGGGTGGAATACATTGATGGAACTGGCGGTGATGCGGATGGGAATGGCAACCCGTTTGATGATGCTGGTGGAGATGGATATGCAATTTGGTACACATATACTTTTACTGCTCCCGGTTCACCACCACCGGCTTTTCCAGTTTTTGCAGCACCAGTGGCACTTTTTGGCGGTCCGGTCAGTCCGAACCAAATGGCAGCGCATCGCCCTGATTTGGCAGTAGTAGGTGTCCCTGGGAATGCTCTCGTTCCCCCCGGGGGAGTTTACATTACTTGGACTGATGGCTCCAGTCTCTATGTGGATGCTTCTACCATAGCGGGTGCGCCCTTTGGGGTTCTCACTGGCGGAGCAGGACCGGTGGTTATGCCTATTACTCCTGTTCCTCCGGTTATCAACCCGGGAATTAATGCCGCTCCAACAGCAACCATTGCAGTTGATAACGGAAGTGGTCCCTGCGCGGGGATGGTTTATGTTGCGTATGCAGATATGAGCAGTGGTGATTTGGATATATGGTTTATGTCGAGCCCAACTGGTGCTCCCGGTTCCTGGTCTCCGCCGGTACGGGTCAATCAGGACCCGGTCGGTAATATGCTCGACCAGTGGGCGCCGGAAATGTATGTCGATACGGCTACCGGTGAAATTCGTATTGTGTATTATAGTCGTCGCAATGACCCTGCCAGCCCGAATGTACTTGTAGAGACATGGGCATCATCGTCGTTTGATTGCGGTGTTACTTGGACAGATTGTTTAATCTCCAATGCCGGTCCTACCCCGCCGGTCAGTACTTTTGGTATGCCGCCCGCACCGCAGTATTTCGGTGATTACCTTGGTGCCGATATGAACTTGCTCAATGGTCCGGGATTTATCTGGAATGATGGCAGAAACGGAGTTGATGAAGACATCTACTTTGAAAATGTCTGTCAGGTTGATACTGATGCAGACGGTATTCCTGATATGTTTGACAACTGTCCTGCAGTTCCGAATCCCAGTCAGCTTGATGGGGACGGTGATGGTATTGGTGATCTGTGTGACAATTGTCCGACAGTCCCGAATCCGAGCCAGACGGATAGTGATAGTGACGGGATAGGTGATTTGTGTGACAATTGTCCGGGTACTCCCAATCAAAACCAGTTAGATACTGATGGTGACAATGTCGGTGATGTATGTGATAACTGTCCCACAGTCCCGAATCCAAGCCAGACAGATGTAGACTTTGATGGTTTTGGTGACTTATGTGATAATTGTCCCACCATACATAATCCATTTCAAACAGATGGTGACCTTGATGGTGTAGGTAATCTTTGTGATAACTGTCCCTCAACACCGAATCCAAGCCAGTTAGATAGTGATAGTGATAATATTGGTGACTTATGCGATAATTGTCCGACTGTCCCGAACTCGAGCCAGACAGATGGAGATAGTGATGGCATCGGTGACTTGTGTGACAACTGTCCGACTACATTCAATCCCGGTCAACTTGATACCGACAGTGACAATGTGGGTGACTCTTGTGATAACTGTCCAACTGTTTCAAATCCAAGTCAGACCAATTCCGACAGTGACAGTCATGGTGATGCTTGTGACAACTGTCCAACTGTCGATAACGAGGATCAAGCAGATTCTGATAACGATGGTATCGGTGATGCCTGTGACAGTTCCTGCTGTAATGGTGATGGGATACGTGGGAATGTCGATGGTGCTACCGGTGGTGCCGGCGAAATTGATGTCTCTGACTTGACCTATCTGGTAGCATACCTGTTCCAGGGTGGGCCAGTGCCTCCATGTATCGATGAGGGTAATGTCGATGGTGCTACTGGTGGAGGCGGTCCTATTGATGTGGCTGACTTGACTTATCTGGTGGCTTACTTATTCCAGGGTGGTTCACCTCCACCAAGTTGTCCGTGATATTGAAATAGACATAGTATTTATTATGCAAGGCAGGTTTACTCAAGCCTGCCTTGTGTTTTTGCAAAAAAAAGAGCCGGACGGAGCCGGCTCTCAGTCAGCATGTTTAAATCCGCTGACTACCCACAGCGGGGGTGTTTCATCTTTGTACATCAAGAATTGTGCCAAATTTCTTCCGTGATATTACATCAACTTATGACAAATACTGACATGGAGGTATAGATGAAATCCGACATGTTATTGCCTTAAAGCTTTCTGAAATTGTTGAAATACACCCTCTATGTTTTTTCCGATTGCATTTACTGGGAACTATAGTATGTTGCCGATTGTTTTTTCGGGGATGAAGTCCCCCATGGACTGCCTGTACGGGGCTGATGACTTCTACTGTTTTAACTTGAGGAAAGTGCTTAGTATTTTTTGCAGTTGAATACTGTTAACCTGATGAGTGTCCGGTTACTGTAATTATTGGAGAGATTGTTTGTTTCAGAAAATCGTTTTACTGGCAATGGCAGGAGCGTTGGGGACGGTTTCCCGGTATGGCTTGGCAGGGTTAGTCCATAAGGTTATGGGAGCCTCATTTCCCTGGGGAACGATGGTGGTTAATCTTACTGGGTGTTTTGCTGCCGGGTTTTTGTGGGCAATATTTTCTCATCGCTGGGTGGTTTCGGGGGAAACTCGTATTATTGTGTTGGTTGGATTTATGGGAGCATTTACAACTTTCTCCGCTTTTATTCTGGAGACAGGTGAGTTAGCCCGCTCAGCCGAATGGCTCCAGGCTGTTACGAATATTGCTGTCCAGAATATCGCGGGGCTGGTTGTATTATTTCTGGGAATGGCTCTCGGTCGTTTACTGTAAGGAGGATTTTATGACATTACCGTCTGAGGCATATTTGTTGCGTATTTTCATCGGTGAAAGTGACAAAGTTGATGGGAAGCTGCTCTACGAAGTAATTGTCAAGAAAGCCCGTGAGTTTGGTCTTGCCGGAGCCACGGTTCTTCGCGGCTATCTTGGCTTTGGTGCCAACAGCCGTATTCATACCTCCAAAGTGCTGCGTCTTTCTGAAGATCTCCCGGTTGTGGTGGAAATAGTCGATGAAATGACCAAGCTGAAAGCATTGCTTACTGAGTTAGATAACCTGATTGAAGAGGGGCTGGTGACATTGGAAAAAGTTCAGGTTATGGTGTATCGTCATAATTCCCAAAAAGATGTATAACTACTACAGCACCTTTGCCGTAGAAAAATCATCATTTTGCATGTATGTGATTTGCTTGGATTTTTATCGGTGGTGGTGTATCTTGGCAGTACGACTATGGATATGATTGATCGCATCGTTCAACTCATGCACCGCGCCAAGCGCTGTGTGGTATTAACCGGAGCCGGTGTCTCTGCCGAATCGGGAGTCCCGACATTTCGCGGCAGTGAAGGATTATGGGGGAAGTTCAAACCCGAAGAGCTGGCAACGGTGGATGCCTTTCTGTCTAACCCGAAACTTGTGTGGGAGTGGTATAACTGGCGAAGGAAAATTATCGGCGAGGTGGAACCAAATCCCGGACACTATGCGCTGGCGGAAATGGAAACGCTGTTTGAGCATTTTGTTCTCATTACCCAGAATGTCGATGGTTTGCATCGGAGAGCAGGTTCTCAGGATGTACTGGAACTACATGGCAATATAAACAGGAATAAATGCCTTGAATGTGCCAGCCGATTCCCTGATGATATCGAGATAAATCCCGATAATATTCCTGTTTGTCCTCAATGTGGCGGGAAAATTCGCCCTGATGTGGTCTGGTTTGGTGAAATGCTCGATGGCAACACGATTAACCGGGCTTATGATGAATCGGCAAAGGCGGATATTTTCTTTTCTATCGGTACGTCTGCCATTGTTCATCCGGCGGCATCGCTTCCGGTAGAGGCAAAACGGTCAGAGGCTACCCTGATAGAAATAAATGTCGATAAAACACCTTTAAGTTATGCTGCTGATTTTCATATTGAGGAACCTTCCGGGCAATTTTTGCCGATATTGCTTGAGAAATATAAAGAGATCGCAAGCTGAGTATCAATGGAAACTTGCCGATATACCCGGTGTATAACTTTTACAGCAAATATGTGAAGAATCTGAAGATGAAACTGCCAGTACCCCGTTATCTTATTTATTTCATACTTGTCATTACTTCTTTATCGGGATGTGTGTATTACAACACCTTTTTCAATGCCCGCAAAGCATTTAATGAAGCGGAAAAAACCCGAAAAGAAAGTAAATACGGGCGTCCGAGTATCAATCAGGCTAAGTACAAAAAAGCGATAGAAAAGTCACTGAAAGTTGTTGAGAACTACCCTAATTCCAAGTGGTACGATGACGCCTTGTTTGTCCTTGGGGTATCCTATTATTATACGAAACAATATAACAAGGCGGAAAAACGGTTTCGGGAAATTCTTGCCAATTATGAAGATTCCAAGTATGCAAAAGAATCGCGGCTCTATCTTGCCAAAACCAAGTTGATGAAGGATGACACGGAAGAGGCAATGGCTCTGTTTCAGGAGTTGCTTGACTCGGATATCGACAAGAGCGATAAAGCTGAGGCGGCTATGGCTCTGGGAAAGTACTATTACGAGTCTGAGCAGTATGATGAGGCTATCCGTCATTTCCTGTTAATCCGGGATTCTTTGGGAACAAATGACCAGAAGAAGATCGCCCAGCGATATATTGCCGATAGCTACTTTGACCAGTTCAAGATGAAGGATGCTTTGGGGGCATATCTGCAAATTCTCGGTATGCACCCGGATATGAATGAAGAATACCATGCGTTGTTCCAGGCATCGGTCTGTGCATTTCGTTTACAGCGAATTGATGATGGTATTGACTACCTGAACACCCTTATCAACGATGAGCGGTATTTTGATTCTCTCAATGTGCTTCGTCTGCAATTGGCTGAAGGGTATGAAAGTGATGACGACTTACCACAGGCAGAAGTAATCTATGAGCAGGTCGCCTCGGAGTCAAAAAAACGTGATTTGGCTGCCCAGGCATATTATAATCTCGGATTAATTTATCAGTACGACTATGATGAGCTTCAGAAAGCAAAAGAATACTATGATAAGGCAGTAGAGCAGAGCCGTTCGGGTATTGGTCAGGAAGCGTTGGCTCGCTCGGCGGATATCGGGAAACTCGAGACCTATGCCCGGAAAATAGATATTGATTCTACAACCTCACAGGATGTTATCGATGATGCCGCATTTACCCAGTATCAGTTAGCTGAAGTTTACTGGTTTAACTTAAATAAGCCGGATACCGCTATTATAGAGATGCAATATGTGGTTGATTCCTTTCCCACGGCGTATGATGCTCCCAAGGCAATGGTTGCGCTTTCAGAAATGATCCGGGAATACGAAGAAGACACGTTGAAAGCAGACAGTATTCTTCGGGAGATGCTCAAGCGGTACCCCCATTCGGATTATGTGCCCGAGGCATTGGAAGCACTCGATCTGCTGGGAACGGAAGCCGACACCGGATATGCGGAGCTGTACCTGAGAAAAGCTGAGGACTACCTTGTTGATGAAAAGTCAATCGATTCTGCCCGGATAAACTACCAGTATATCGTCGATAATTTCCCTGATTCAAAATATTACCTGCAGGCTCGTTTTGCATTAATTTGGATGACGGAGATGTATGAAAGCCCGGGAGATTCTTCTATTATCTATGCCTACAATGAATTTGCTGATTCCTTCCCGGGTACCGAATGGGCAGCCGAAGCAGTGAAACGCACCAAGTACCGCCCTTCAAGAAGAGATGAGCAACCTCAGAATGAAGTGAGTGATACAACGGTAATTGATACCATGCTTGCCGATGTTAATGCTGGAAATGAAGGCAACAACACACAGGATACGTCAACATATATCGATCCGCAGAAAGCAATCTACACCGACCCGGATGGAAATACCGCTATCTCCATTCCTTCCAAAATGAAAGTATTAAGAATACGCCAGGAATTTGTCTATCCTACCGAAGCGTATGCTGACAGGTGGGAAGGGACGATTTATTTTCAGATCAAACTTGATTTTTCCGGTGAGGTGGTAGATCTTATCCAGAAAACATGGTCGGATAATGATGAAATCAATATCCGGGCTGAGGAAACAATGCGATCGATGGTGTTTGATATGAGTGCGGTTCCTCCCGAATTACTTGATAGCTGGTTTGTATATAAATTTAAGGTTGTTTTACCGGACTTTTTACGATGACAAAATCCACCTGCCGTGACACGTTCGTAATCCATAAAAAAAAACTTCAAAATGACTATTACTCACTTGTCCTCGGTCCCCTTCGGAAAATAAATCACTGCCAACCGGGGCATTTTATTCATTTGCAGGTACCTCATACTGATGTTATGTTCCGTCGTGCATTTTCCATTGCCAGTATTTTCCCCGAGCAAAATGCACTTGAAATTATCTTCAAAGTAGTCGGACGTATGACCCGGCAGATGAGTACCTTGAAAACGGGTGATACCGTCAATATTCTTTATCCGCTGGGTAAGTCGTTTACGCTTCCTCGTAAATCGGAAACAAGTATCATGGTTGCCGGGGGAGTGGGATTTCCGCCGTTGATGTTCTTAACCGAGCACATGATGAAACGTGGATATGACCCGAAAACGATACATTTTTTCTACGGTGGAAGAACATCTGCCGATATCCTGTGCCGGAGTCGATTAAAACGTACCGGAGTTTTGTTTCACCCTGTAACTGAAGATGGTTCGTTCGGCAGGCAGGGATTAGTGACGGAGCCTATCGAAGAATTTATCAAGTTTCGTAAAAAAGATAAACTTCGCTTGTATGCCTGCGGACCGGAAGGGATGTTGAAAGCGGCTAATAACCTGGGACTGCAATATCATATCCCCGGACAATTGTCGTTGGAAGCCCCGATGCCGTGTGGAATCGGTGTGTGTCTTGGTTGTGTGGTACCCCTGACTGCCGGGGGATATGCCCGTGTATGCGCTGAGGGACCGGTGTTTGAAGTTGGTGAGGTGGTGTTATGACTCCTGACTTGAAAGTAACAATTGCCGGTGTGGAATTTGCCAACCCGATTATGACCGCATCCGGATGTTGTGGCTACGGTGAAGAACTGCACCGGGTATTCCCCCTTAAAACACTGGGAGCATTGGTTACCAAATCCATTACGTTACATCCCCGTTCAGGTCATCCGGTTCCCCGCACTGCCGAGACCGCTTCCGGGATGCTCAATGCCATTGGTTTGGCCAATGTCGGGGTGGATGCTTTTATCAAAGACAAGCTCCCTTTTCTTGAAGATAAACAAACAAGGGTGATTGTCAATGTTGCCGGTTCGAAGATTCAGGAATATGTTGATGTTTGCGCCCGACTTGAAGATTGCCCACCGGTGGATATGGTCGAACTGAATATCAGTTGTCCGAATGTTGATGAGGGCGGGATGGAGTTCGGCTCCAATGCCGCTTTGACGGAAAAAACAATCGCATCGGTAAAGAAAGTATTCACCAAGCCGCTTATTGCCAAGCTCTCACCTAATGTGACTGATATAGTAGAAATTGCACGTGCTGCAGAGCAGGGGGGCGCAGAGGTCCTGTCATTGATTAACTCGGTAGTAGGAGCAGCAATTGATATCAACACCTGGCAACCAAAGTTAACTAATAATAAAGGTGGACTGACCGGTCCGGCGATAAAACCTATTGCGCTGGCAAAGGTTGATGCCGTATATAATGCCTGTACCGTGCCGATTATCGGGATCGGGGGAATAACCTGTGCTGCAGATGTTGTTGAGTTTATGCTTTGTGGTGCAACAGCGGTTCAGGTAGGTACGGCATTGTTTATCGAGCCGGATGTACCAGTTAAGATTGTGAAAGATTTGAAAACATATCTCAAACAGAAAGGTCTGGCGTCCGTTGCCAACCTGAGAGGTAAAGTAAGGAAATATTAATGTACGCCCTTGATCGTCTTCAAAAAATACAAGCCAGGAATAAATCAATGATATGTCTGGGGCTTGATCTTGATCCCAAGCGTATGCCCCCGGATTTTACAACATCGGCAAAAGCCATGTTTGATTTTGCGGTCCGTATTGTGGAAGCCACTGCGGATATTGTCTGTGCTTATAAACCAAATATCGCTTTTTATGAATCCCTCGGCGGTGAAGGACTTTCCCTGCTGCGAATGATTATCGAGCGTATTCCCGATGATATCCCAGTGATTCTCGATGCCAAACGTGGTGATATCGGCAACACCTCCGCCCATTATGCTCATGCCCTGTTTGATGGCTTGAAAGCTGACTGGGTAACTCTTAACCCTTATATGGGATACGATTCCTTGCGCCCTTTTCTCGAATATAAAGAGAAAGGGGTGTTTATCCTTTGTCTGACTTCCAATCCCGGCTCGAAAGATTTCCAAATGCTGATGGTCGATGGGAAACCGTTATATCGTATTGTTGCCGAAAAAGTGGTGTACTGGAATAAAGTGCACAACTGCGGACTGGTAGTTGGGGCGACTGTACCGGAACAATTAAAAGAAATTCGAGAGGTAGCTGCTACATTACCGTTGCTTATTCCCGGTGTTGGGGCACAGGGTGGTTCCCTGGAAGCTGCAGTATTAAACGGAACCGATAATTTCCGTAAACCGGCATTGATTAATGTCTCCCGTTCGGTCTTGTATGCTTCAAAGGGTGATGATTTTGCCCAGCGAGCGCGTGAAGAGATGATGAAACTGAATGATATTGTTAATGGTCTGCGTAACCGTACCCTTGAACCGCCACCGCCACTGCCGAATATGAAGCGGAATGATAACACGAAAGAAGAAAATCGAGAGCAGAAACCGGAAGGGAATTATTCGAATTCAAATAACAATAACGAATAGATATAACCGGTATGGAATTCACCATCGTGATAATAATGGTTACGTAAAGCCGCATCCTGCTGAAACCCAAGTTTTTCGAGGAGTTTTTTTGCTCCTTTATTATAATGTGCTGTTTGTACATAGACTTTATTCAACCCGTGGTACAGAAATAAATACCGGGTAAGTGTTTTTATCGCATCTTTTGCATATCCCTTTTTCCGTTCTTCAGGTGCTATCAATATCCCCAGTTCCGCTGACCGATTCAGTGGGTTGTAATTGAAGTAACTGACATAACCAACAAGCTCTTCGTCTTTTTTTATGTACAACAGCAAACTGCTGTTGCAATCCCTGCATGGTGTTTTTTTTGGGGGGGACAGTCTGCTGTTATGGCGACTGAAGAAATATCGAGTGGTTGGCAGCTTAACGATTGTGGCTCCGATTGTAATTTCCACTAATACTAAATCTTCTTCGTAAATTGGGCGGAGATATATTTTCCTGCTGACTAATGAAGGCGCTGTTTTTTCCGATATAGTTACCTCGTTATCCTGACGTTATGTTACAAATGTTTTTCCCTGAAAATATGGGGTAATTTTATTAACAGAGGAAAATAAAAAAAGAGACAAAATAAAAAACCCGCCTTTATCGGCGGGTTTTTTTGAAAGTTTTAACAGGTCAAATTATTTTTTGAACCGGTTGCGAATAGCTACACCAGCCAGCCCAAGACCAAAAAGAATCATCGTGGTCGGTTCCGGAATTTCCGGTCCGCCGGTTACCGCGTTGGGACGCTGAGCCAGCAGGAACGGCTGGTTGTTCTGGTTGTCACGAAGCCCAAAGGACAAGGTATCAGTACCGCCTGCACCGCTGATGAGACCATCAAAGAAATCCATGTAATCGCGACCACCAAACTCATTGTCAGTACGGGTGGTAAAATGCTCAGAAGTACGTGGAATGCCAGAACCCTGAGCAAAGCTCACACCATCATTGTCATTGGAGTGGGTGAAACCGGCAGGAACCCAGGCTTCGTTTGGAATGTCGTTGTCATCATTTGCATTACCGGCTGGATCCAGTATTTCTAAAGCAAAACGGTCCCAATCGGTACCGGTATTGTTTGCGATATACTTGTGAACGGTATAGTTTGCACCTGATGATAACTCATTAAAAACCAAAAAGCCGCCACCAGCCATGGTCCAGTCTTCCCAAATATAAATATCGGAGCCGCTGACTGACCAGGTCATAGTACCAATACCCATGTTGGAAGTATGGAGTCCGACTGTGACCGCATTGGCAGAACTAAATACCAGTGCCAAAGCAAAAGTGAGAGCAAGTAACTTCTTCATCTGTTGATCTCCTAAAATGTTTACAGTGTGTAATTTCATGTTCATGTATTGTAGTAGTAGAGCAAAAGAAATGCCAAAAGGATATAATTGCATGTTGTGTTGTTGTAAGGTGTTTATATACAATACGATACGATTAAAGAATATACATGTCGGTGATATTTTTTTATTGTTTATTTTATAAATTGTCCAATGTGTGGACATATGCCGTTTATTAAACCGCTCACTTTTTGTAACATATTGTAATACAATAAGATAAATATGCGATGAATTGGTGCTGTTTATAGTGACTGTCCAGATACTGGACACTTTTTGATTTGTGATATATTATATCATTTTTGTTGTATTAAAGCGATATTATTCAATAACTTGACTTTTATCCCCTGTTATGATACCATGCAAAATACTTATTTTGTTTATCATAAAATATGGAAGAGGTGTTTTTATGGCTGAGAATCTTGGTTGCGCCCAGCCGACAGGGACAGTTGTCGGAG
>JAJRZL010000264.1 GCA_024275255.1 Candidatus Zixiibacteriota bacterium
ATCTGCTATTCGCAGCACCAGCTCCGCTATCAGACAAAAAATTAACAGCGAGGTAATGCCCACCACAATTTTTATATACAAGGGAAATGTAGGTTGTGCTGAACCTTGCTTCTCTGCCATGCACACCTGTCCATTATTTAGAATAATGAATAAATAAACGGAGCAAGCGCTGATGATTCAGTAAAGAGTATCAACAGGGACATAAGCAAAAGAAAAACAAGAATGGGACCAAGCCACCATCGTTTTGATGTCTTGAGGAAGTAAAATAATTCTGAAAAAATTCGTAAACGCCTGAACATAACACATCACCTGCAACTATTCCGCAACCATGTCGTTACCCGGTGAAAACTCACGCATGCTAATCAGCGGTCTGTTCAAATACAAAGCGATGCAGGAGTTTTTCAGGTACGTCTTTCTTATTTATAATATACTTACCAAGCAGCAATATGTCAATACCGCCGGAGCAGAAGGTAGCAAAGGCTTCCTCCGGAGTATTTACAATTGGATGCCCACGCAGGTTGAAAGAAGTATTCAGCAACACTGAAATACCCGTTTGTTTTTTGAATTCCACTAACAAATCATAAAAGAACGGGTTATCCGTGCGGGCAACGGTTTGAATCCGGGACGAATTATCGACATGGGTCACTGCCGGAATGATATTTCGCTTGTCTTCATGCACGGTAAAGTTAAACAACATGTAAGGAGAGGGAACATCACAATCAAAATATTCACCGGCATCTTCCCATAACACTGCCGGAGCAAACGGACGGAACGGCTCGCGGTATTTTACCGCAGCATTTATTTTCTCTTTCATGCGGTTATCACGAGGGTCGGCAAGGATTGACCGAAAGCCAAGGGCACGGGGACCAAATTCGGCTGCTCCCTGAAATATGCCGACAATGTTACCCTCGGAAATAGTACGGGCAAGATATTCAAGAGTCGATCGGCTGTCGGAATCGGTATAGGGAATCTGTTCTCTATCGAGAAACTGCTTGATAGTATTGTCATCATATTCAGGACCAATGCCGAAAAACGGCTGCTCTTTCTTATTCTCACCGGTAAGCTTGTAATGAACATACAGAGCAGCGCCCACTGCCCCGCCGGCATCACCAGAGGCAGGTTGAACATATAGAGAGTCAAAAATACCCTCTTTCAACAGCAACCCGTTGGCTTTGCAATTGAGAGCTACTCCCCCGGACAGACAAAGATTTGCCATCCCTGTTTCTTTACGCACATGACGAGCCATCCGCAGGACAATCTTTTCCGTCACTGCCTGCACCGATGCCGCCATATCTTCATGGAATGGTTCCAGTTCCGATTCCGGCGTGCGGCGGGGTTTTCCGAAAAGCTGTTCCATGGCATGACCGGTCATGGTCAACCCATGATGAAACGTAAAATATTTCATATTGAGATGAATGGAGCCGTCAGGATGGATTTTCACCAGTGTATCTTCAATGACATCTGCATAGCGGGGGGTGCCATACGGCGCCAGTCCCATGACTTTATATTCCGCCGAATTGACCCGGAATCCCAGGTAGTAGGTCATTGCCGAATAGAACAAACCGACAGAATGCGGGTAGTGCATTTCCGACAACAGGCGAACCCGGTTGTTTTCACCGATACCGTACGAGGCATTTGCCCACTCACCAACTCCGTCGATGGTAAGAATAGCTGCATTTTCAAACGGTGAGCTATAATAAGTCCCGGCAGCATGGGAAAGATGGTGCGGAAGAAAAAGCACTTCACCGTGGTAGTCCAGCTCTTTATGGATGATATGGTCTGTCCATAACTTACGTCGCAGCCATATCGGTAATGCCTGCAAAAATGGTCTATAAGAACGAAAGGGAGAAGCCATGTAACCGATGAGGATACGATCGAACTTGGTAAATGGTTTATCATAAAAGACCACATAATCGAGGTCTTCAACACTAATCCCGGCTTTCTGCAAACAAAACGTGATAGCATGAACAGGAAACTCCGGGTCATGCTTAATACGGCTGAACCGCTCTTCACCGGCTGCAGCAATCAGGGTGCCATCGACAACAAGAGCTGCGGCGGCATCGTGGTAAAAACATGAAATTCCCAGGATATTCATACGTCAACTAACTCTGCCTTCGGAGAGACTCCAAATCCGGTTCACTCCGGCTCACCGGTTGCCAATTGGTGGCTGACTCTTGTCGGGATAGTTTCCTATGAAGCGGATCCCACCCGAAAAGTCGCATTATTAACCCAAGCGGAGAGATGACGATGAAATAAAACAGGGTGATTATTACCCGTGTCTGAAACTGCCCGATTTTATGAGCAATTTTTTTCCACTTGCGCCAGAGACGTTTCATTGCTTTTTTCATATCATTGAAGATAATGTACAAAAAGTATCCGGCAATGGCGATACTCTTTTATACGAAATTTGTTATTTAATATTTATTTCGGTTGAAGTACTGGATTTCGCAGCGATGGATTTACAAAAAAGTACTGTCCTTGTAACGGGAGCATCAGGTTCACTTGGTCAGCAACTGGTTTATGAACTCAATCGTCGGGGCATTCATGTTGTTGCCCATGTGAGAAAAGATTCAAATACACGCTACATTGATTCCCTGAACCTGGAAAAACGGGTGGCTGATTTACGGTTTCGGGAACAAATTGACCCTATTCTGGATGGAATTGACGCCATCATCCATACCGCTGCCTGGGTCAATTTCAGACAGGACCGCCTGACACAGTTTACCGGTATCAATACTTTTGGCGCTATCGAACTGTTCAAAGCTGCCCGAAAAGCAAAAGTCAAACGGTTCGTGCATGTTTCCACTGTTGCCGCCACGGCTGCGGTTCGTAAACGGGCAAATGGTCCCCGATCAGGCTATGGCGCGGAGGAAAAGGTTGATGAAGAAACCCCGTTTAATCTTGATACACTACGCATTCCCTACATCATGACCAAACGCTCCGCCGAAACAGAACTATATAAGCTTGCTTCCGAGGGTCCCCCGGAGCTGGTGATTGTCAACCCGTCAATAATTGTGGCGCCGTCACGTACCGGTGATGACCGGGGAAAAGCAATGAAAGCATTCAGCAGACTGTTCATGCCGAACTTATATAACTACGTAAACCTGATTGACATCCGTGATGTTGCTCCGACCATTGTTAACGCCCTTGAAAAAGGAAGACCGGGCGAACGGTATATCGTTGCCGGTGATAATATAACTATCCGGGAACTGATACTGGAAGTTTCCGCCATGCTGGGTAAAACCCCGCATCTGGTGCGAATTCCCCGAAAAGCATTACGGCTTGCAGCACGAGGGGCAGTGATATTTAATAAACTACGCGGGAAAAACAAAATATCGTTTTATCCCGACCTGATTAAAATGTTGGATTATGACTGGGCATATTCCTCTATGAAAGCCCGTCGAGAACTGGGACACACCAACCGGGCATTGTTTATCACGCTTCGCGACCTGCTTTCCAATTCATTCAACGGCACGTACATGCGCCCAATGGAATGGTGAAGTAATAGCAGTTGATGCTCCAACTAAGCAATACGAAGAAGAAACCCGGTATAACCAACATCTGCTTACCTTTTCTTTTATCATAACCCCAATACTTCATTTTGCAATATCAAGTAGTATCCTTATAACTCATCCAGTTGTATAGCATACCCTTTTTCAATATAGGATTAGCCTATGGTGTAGGGGAAATTATCTTATCAGCCTTGAAAAAACTCCCTTGAACTGGGAATATTACTTTCTGGCGGAAGTTGAGAACCTTGGCACTTCTCTTCCGGGTGGGGGAAGTATGGAATCAGCGGAAAGTTCCGCCGGTGGAACAATATGGAATCTTGTTGTGGGGCAAATGTTTAAGAGTGGGTTAGATATTCGTATCGAAGTACCTGTAATTATTACTTTTTCTACACCGGGTGAAACGTCATCAGTTATCCCAACCTTTATTATCACTGCCGGGATAAGATTTTAATGATATTGGGCATATAATACAAAAGGACAGCTATATCACTGTCCTTTTGTATGCAATGTTCTGTGCTTCTTACTTTCAAACTGCTTTATTCTCGCAGCAATGCTCAACAAGAATTTCGGTATCGTGAAAATACCGTTTGCGGAAATACAATGCTACATGCACCAATCCAATCAACACCGGCACTTCAACTAACGGACCTATCACTGCCGCAAA
>JAJRZL010000265.1 GCA_024275255.1 Candidatus Zixiibacteriota bacterium
TTATTATGCAGGTGCATGAGAATGAAGAGTGGATGATGGAGACACATTTCCTGTTGCGAAGGATGGGAGTCCCGAGTGAAATTCCGATTGTTTGGAGCAAGAACCTTTTCGATTAACCCATACTTTCAGAAACATGGGGATGATGTGCAATAACCAACAAAACCGGGAAGCTATCAACGACCTTCCCGGTTATTATATAGCAGGACACGTTATATGAGTGTTTATAGGTGATAATAGCTTACATACTGACAAAACATCTTATCAGAAGCAGATCGGGTAAGCACAAACACTAATATTATAATTGAATGCTCCGCTCCTGTTGAGCCACAGGCAGAGATAACGGCACTATCCTGGTATCATACTAATCATTATTCCTTGATACATGATGAAGATAATAGGTAAGTGAATGATTTTTGTTTGTGCTTATGCTTCCGGGTTTCTATATTAGCAGGTCAAAACAAAACCGTTTGATATGCCATAGCAATGAGACATGTATGGCATTTGCGGTGTATAAGGAGCATAGTATGATTCGGATATTACAATATAGCTTGGTGTTGTGCTTATGTGTGAGCAGTTTGCTGCTTGTTTCCTGCGGTAGTGATGGTGATGGTATTGTCAATACTGTGACACCGGGTGATAACTGGACAATCCAGTCAACCGGAACTGCCAGTTACTTGATTTCGGTAACACATTCGGATACACTTTATGTCGCGGTCGGTACTCATGGCACTATTCTTACCTCACTTGACGGGCAAAGCTGGACAACACAGGTAAGCGGTACGACACTGGATTTATTCGGGGTGGCGTCATCGGGTTCTCGTTTTGTCGTGGTCGGAGATAACGGGCTTATTCTTACCTCTACCAACGGCTATGAATGGCAACAGGTTGATTCCTCATTAACAGATGACTGGTTGTTTGACATTGCATGGTCGGGAACACATTTTGTTGCAGTAGGGCAAAATGGCTCAACAGTTATTTCCGAGGATGGCGTACAATGGAAATTGGTCCATGCACCGACTATAAATCCGCTCTATAGTATCAGAAGAGTAACCGATGAGTTTATTATCACCGGTGCCGGAGTAGTGCTTACTCTGCCTGATAGTGTTATCAATGCGGATTCTGTTGTTTGGAATGACATTACAGGGGGAATTGATATTGTTGGGTATGATATTCTACAAGCTGATACTCTCTATCTGATTGTTGGACAAAACGGGACAATCCTGACATCGACCGATGCGGCTACCTGGGAGACGCAGGTAAGCGGTACTCGTATCAACCTGTTTAGCATTGCCTGGTCGGGATTGAACTTTGTTGCTGTAGGAGAGAATGGTTTTATTGTTGTATCTCCCGATGGTGTTACCTGGACTATCGCCCATTCCGGTGATACTGACAACCTGCGGAATGTGTACTGGGATGGTCACCAGTTTATTGCTGTCGGGTTAAATGGAACCATTTTGACATCGACCGACGGGTATAACTGGGAGTCACAACCGAGCGGACCAAATAAGAGTCTCAATGCTGTAACCTGGGCGGATTCTGCTTTTGTTGCGGTGGGCGATACCGGTACGATAATTCGCTCAGATGATGGTCATATTTGGATTGCCTGGCCCTCAACCACAACAGAAAATCTCCGTGGTGTTGCCGGTACAGGTAACATGTATGTTGCCGTGGGTGCCGCCGGCACTATAGTCACCTCACCTGACGGTATTACCTGGACAGCCGTTACTCCTATTATTGCCGAACAGCTTGAAGATATCACTGATTTCAGTAATGGATTTGTTACTGTAGGTGATGCGGGCAGAATCTTGACTTCACCTGATGGCACTGCCTGGTCGATTGAAAGCTCTCCAACTGCTCGTCGGTTACGAGGTATTACCTGGACTGGCTCACGACTTGTTGCCGTTGGTGATGATGGTATTGTTCTTACTTCCAACGATGGCAATACCTGGTTTGATACTACTATTATTGCTTCCAATATAAACGATATCGCCTGGTCAGGGACGGAACTGTTAGCGGTAACCAGCAACGGTTCGGTGCTGCGTTCTTCAAACGGACTTGACTGGGAGACCGATCTCGTGAGCAGTAACTATAGTTTGCAGTCGGTCACACACACGGATACCCGATGGGTTGTGGTGGGAACTAACAAGGTAAATGATTCCACCACGAATGTGATAACCCTTAATTCCACTGATGGTATTTCATGGAATGTGACCGTCAATGACAACCTTCCACAGCTATATAATGTGACTTGGAATGGAGAACGGTTGATAGCGGTTGGTGAAGGTGGATTTATTCTCAGCTCGCCATAAATTTATACAACACGAAACTGTCTTTGGCAGAATGATAGCAAGAGGTAACACGTATTTTAGCTGCTTACGAGAAACGTAAGCAGACAGATAGTTCACCGCTTGCGGTAAGGAACTGTTCCAGACCAGTAGGTCGGGTTCCGAATGAGCGAAGCGAATGAGAAACCCGACAAACAGACTGTGTAAAATGAACAGTAAACACACCCCAAAGGGTGTGTTGAAAAAAAGTTATTTTGCGGGTGGCATGCTTCGACTTCGCTCAGCATGACTTTTTGAATGATAACAACTTTCAAGTCACCCTGAGCGGAGTCAAAGGGTGCTTGAAAGAA
>JAJRZL010000266.1 GCA_024275255.1 Candidatus Zixiibacteriota bacterium
ACTGATATTGATAAAACCCAGCTTGAAATTGAAGATTTGAAGCGGGAACGGCAACAACTACTCAAGCAACTGCGTGAATTTGATTTGGACCGGGTACGGCTGAAATATACTGATTCTATTGTCAGTTTACGTACGGAAATAGATGGACAGATAGCTCGATTTGCCAGTATGATGGAAAAATATGCCTGGAACGAGCAAAATGTTATCAATGTAAATATCCGTTTGAACGATAATCTCCGTTTACTTGAGTATGCGTTGGAGCATGCAGTAGATAATCAGTTTGCCTCGTATCCTGAAGACCAGCGGAAATTGCTGGAACGGTATTTTGTCCTTGAGGAGCATCTTGATGTGCTCCGTTCCCGTCATAACCAACTGCAAAATGCACTGGAGCGCATAGATGCCCGTATTAACAAGTTACCTCGTATTCAGGCAGAAATCGCTGAGCTGGAGCGGAAAGTTGCCGATGCCCGGAAATATCGGGATGCCTTTCGCTCTGAAGAGACAACGGTCGGCATTTTGTCCGAACGGGCAAAAGATAGGACGAAATATAAAATAATCGAACCAGCGAGAATACCGTTAGCCCCGTTCTGGCCCGACAGGAAAAAAATTCTGGTGCTGGGTGTTATGCTCGGGTTTATGCTTGGGGGAGCGGCGGTATTTTTAGCAGAGATTTTTGACAATTCCTTCAAACGGGTTGAAGATGTCGAAGAAGCTCTGCAATTGCCGGTGTTGGCTACTATTCCACGAATAGAACGACTTAAAAGTATCAGTAGGCGTTGACTATGGAAACATACCGTCTTAAAAGTAAGTTTGTCGAAAGCGACCGAGAGTTTTTGATTCAGACTTCGAATGATTCCAACGGGCACACTATCTTTTCGGAAGTATATGTGGATGGACAACTGGCTGAAATTATTAATCAGTCTCATCCGGCGGATATGAACCCGGAGAAGATAATTTCATTGATAAAAATAACTCATGGCGAGAAAAAGAAGGAACTGGAGACATTATTACAAGCATATCGCGATACACTTGCGAACCCGAACCCCGACTTGCTCATTCAACTGGGAACGGCATTTTTCTATAAACGGTTATTTCAAGAGGCAATGACACTGTTTGCAAAAGCAGCGAAACTTGATCCTGAAAATCACCAGGCATGGCACTATTTGGGAATGGCTGAATTTGAACTGGGACATTTCGATGAAGCGGTTGCAGCGGCGTGTCATGCGGCGGAAAAGCGTCCGGGATTTGCCGATTACCGGTGTAGTTATGGAGAAGCCCTTCTCGCCAGAGGAAATTATCCCGAGGCAATCAATGAGTTTGAAGCGGCAATTCAATTGAATTTGTATTATGGTGATGCCTATTACAATCTCGGACTGGCGTTGTTGACAATGGCGATGGCATCCGGGGACTCTCCCGATATTGCCAATACCCTTGGCAGAGCGCTGGACAGCTTCAAGAAGGCTTCGCTTATCTATACCGATTATGATTCTGTTCCCTTTGAGCAGGCGATGACGGCATTACAGGAGGGGAATTACGAAGAAGCCCAACGACTGTTTCTGCAGGTGCTTGATACCAAGAAGGAAAATCATCGTCGTGAGTTTGCCGGGTTTTATATGAAGTTTGTCATGCAACCGGAGTGGGCTACCAAAGAAGCTGTTGAGGAACGTATCACCTACCTGGAAAAACAAATTAAGCGAAACCCCACCTATGTGGATTTACATGCCGAGCTTTCACGATGTTATCTTGAGAAAGCGCGGTTATTCTGGAAGAAGGGAATTGAAAAATACCGGGAAACAATTGAATTAAGTCCATCGTTAAAGAGTGCTGAGTACTGTTTGGAAGAAGCGGAAAAAGAGTATCGCGCTATCAATGAAGCGCTGGATAGAATGGCTCAGAAAGGGTAGAAGATATACATCATGGCACGAAGACAACTTACAATCATAGATTTATATGCCTCGGACTTACCTTTTGCTATTGAGCTGCGGCGTTTATTACAGCAAATACCGCATGAGGATGCTGACTCTGAAATCAAGTCTGTTATGTTGACTTCAGCAATGCTCAGTGAAGGAAAATCAACTATCAGTTCCTTTCTTGCTGTGGCTTCTTTGAAGCAGTTGAAGAAAAAAACATTACTTCTTGATGCCGACCTTCGACGTCCCACTATCCATAAATTTTTTGGGTTACCTCGTCAGGAAGGGTTGTGTGAATTACTCACCGAAGCTCGAATGATAGATGAGGTAATAAAGAATACTTCACTTGAAGGACTTGATATTATTACCGCCGGTCGAAGCAACAGGCATCCTTCGGAATTATTCGACCCCAAGCTAATCGGGCGAATTATTGATGAATTGAAGTTTACATACGATATGATTATTGTGGATTGTGCGCCGGTACTTCCGGTTTCCGATCCCATGCTGTTAGCATCATCTGTTGACGGGGTTTTACTTATTGTTAAAGCTGGCGCTACCCAGAAAGAAGTTGTGCAGCGTGCGGTCGAAATACTCGATACGAACAAGACTCATATTCTGGGAGTCGTTCTTAATAATATGAATAACAGCCTTCCATATTACTATGATTACAAATACTACGGGTATGAGCAATCGGAAAAGACAAGTCCGATTGAAGAAGAAAAACGCCCATCGAAAAGAAAAAATCGCAAGAGCAATAATAAACCCGTTTCATTGAAAAACGGGAAATTGCCTTCGGATAAAGTTGTAAAGTAGTTTTGAGTTCAAACAGCAGTATGATTGAGAATCTCAATCTCCTCACGGTGGATTTAGAGGAATGGTTTGTCGTTGAAATCCTTTCTGACAGGTTTTCACGTGAGGAGTGGTATCAGTTACCTTCCACGGTCGAGAAAAATACTGTCCGTTTGTTGGAGCTGTTTCGCAGCCATCAGGTACTGGCGACCTGGTTTGTTCTGGGTTGGGTGGCCGAAAAATATCCCGGTCTGATACGTGAAATTGCCCAGGAAGGTCATGAAATTGCCTGCCATAGTTATAGTCATAATCGTGTCAACTCCATGACTCCCGATATGTTCCGGAAAGATACCGAATTATCCATCGAGATGATTACAAAGGCGGTCGGTCGTCGTCCGGTCGGCTATCGTGCTCCCAGTTGGTCGATAGATACGACTACCCCCTGGGCATTCGAGATTCTTGCCGAGCTTGGTTTTGAATATGACAGCTCGATTTTCCCGATTAAACATGATATTTATGGCATCCCCAGCGGTCCCCGCAAGATGTTTAAGATGAACCTGGAAAACGGACGGACACTGTATGAAATTCCGGCATCGACCCATCGGATTTCCGGGAAAAATATTCCGGTTGCCGGTGGTGGATTTCTTCGCCATTCACCATACTGGTACTCCCGCTCAATTATCAGGAAACTGAATAAACAACAGCAGCCCGCCGTTGTGTATATTCATCCGTGGGAAATTGACCCCGAGCCGCCAAGGATAGAGAGTCTTTCCATTATGCAGAAATACCGTACTTACGGCTCAACATCTGTCTTTTACTACAAACTCGAAAGGTTGCTGAACGACTTCGAGTTTACCACTGTCTCCAATTACTTATACCTGTCTAAGAAGAAGCCCTCCATAGGGTTCCACGTGGAATAAAGGCTCATTAACCGGTTGGTTTCACGTAACGGAATTGCCCGGGTATAATTACGAATATCATTTTTTCAATTTATTCTTGACTCATAATGTATAAGTATAAACCTTATGATGAGCTGATAGTTATATCCAAGAGGAGGTAATATGTTGACTGCTAAAAGATTGTTTATCTTGTTTGTTATTGTACTGATATCTTTTTCAGGAGCTCAAGCAAGGAAGAAAAAACCTCGTGCCGGTAAAATTGTCGATGGAGTGTATACCGATTCAAAGTATCACTTTACGATGAACATATTGGAAAACTGGAAACCGATTATCCAGAAAAATGACAAAAATGTACGGCTGACATTAATACAGAAAAATTATGAAGTACCGCCGGATTACCAAAATGTTCCTGATTTTGCCATTATTCCCCGTTTAACGATGTATGTCGGCAAGACGCCGATGAGTGCCTTTGTCTTTATTGATTCGCTGCTCAGTGATACTTACAAGTCAAAACAGAAAAAAGAGATAATCGGTGAATTCGATATTCTCAATGATCAAGCTGTTGGAGAAAATACCGAGCGGGAGCATGTTATCACCCGTAAACGGAGAACGGTAAAAATAAACGACACGAAGGCTGTCCTTTGGGAAGGGAAAGTGAAATACATTAAGTATATCCCTCTGTCAGCATCGGCGTCGGCATCGGAAGGGGTAAAGTCGGTCTATAGTGATTATCGTGGTGGTATTGTCGCTTTGAAACTTGATGATGATACTATTCTGCTGTGTCATTTGATTACCGAGGGGCAATTTTTTAAGGCGGTATGGACAGAAGCCCTGAAGATGATAGAATCGATTTCATGGGAGAAGAAGAAGTAAAGATTGCAGTAATTGGTTTACGCTGGTGAAAATACCGGCTTGTTTAGTATTGACCGATGAGGAATCCTGAAGTATTATAACTTACTATAGGTTTACCCAGCGTAAATGGAGGTACTATGTGGGCTCTTCGAGCCATCCTTGTTCTTGTATTGGTGATTGTTGTGGTCGCTGTTGCTCTGCACAATGTGGGACCGGATCAGCGGGTTGATGTTAATCTTATCTGGAAAACTTATACCGGGGTAGCTCTGGTGGAAGTATTCCTCTGGTCATTTGCCGTGGGGGTGATGGTAGCGCTGCTTGTTTTTATTTCGGTATATATACGGTTGGTGGTAAACGTTCGTTCTCTGCGTAAAAAAGTTCGTGCGCTTGAAAGTGAGGTGACAGTGCTGCGCAACCGACCGATTGAAGAGTCCGGTGAGTTATTGAAAAAGGATGGTTCACCGTCAAAAATGTTGGATTCACCTTTTGATGCACGTGAATAAAAAATATGGTTGAATATGTCGTAGTATTTTTAGTTTTACTGGGCGTTTCAATTGCCTTCTTCCTGTTGTATCAGCACGTAATGAAAAAGAACAAGCGGGAAGAGTCTTCTCTGTATGTTCAGGCATTGGTGGATTTACTCAACGGTGATGATGTCGGAGCATTTGCAAAGCTTCGACAGGTCGTTGCCGAAGATTCCAATAATATTGATGCCTACCTTCGATTGGGTAAGATACTTCGTGAACATGGCAAACCGGACCGGGCGTTGCAGGTACACAGGGACCTGACATTGCGAAATATGTTAACGAGCGCTGAAAAGGCGGCTGTTCTGCGACAGTTGGCGGAGGATTACATTGCACTGAACGATATGGATATGGCAGAAGCTGCGGTGAAAGAATTGATTGCGCTGGCTCCACAGAATCATTGGGCATATAAGAAACTGGTTTCAATTTTGAAATCAACGGGTAAGTATGACGATGCCTATGATGCTGCCGTGCAACTGTTGAAAATTGAGGGGGTAAAAAGCAAGAAACCGCTGGCAGTGTACAAGTTCTTGAAAGGTAAAGAATTGTACCGGAAACGTGAATATCACAAGGCGCGGGTATTGTTTAAGGAAGCTCTCGGTCTCGACCCCGGCTATGTAGAAGCATATCTCGCCATTGGAGATTCGTATCATGATGAGGAACGGTTCGAGGATGCCGTTAACTTCTGGAAAAAGCTTATAGAAGCGGTTCCCAACCAGGGACACCGGGTAATCGGTCGGTTAAAAAAGACTCTGTTCACACTGGGGCGATACGGTGAACTGACTGATATTTGTGAGAAAATCCTGCATTTTGATGCGAAAAACCTCGAAGCCCGCTTGACTCTTGCTGAATTTCATGAGAAAAAAGGGGAAATAGAAAGAGCACGGGAAATACTTGAGCAGGTCATTGAAGACAGTCCACAGAGTATCAAAGCTATTATTGAACTTATCAGGATTTATCTCGACAAGGGTGACAGGAAAAAGATTAACAACTTGTTCCGCCATTTAGAACAACGAAGCGAACAGCAGCTCCTGAACAGTAAAGAACAAGAACCGAATACGTCGGTTGTAAGCGCATCGTAAGAACATACTGTTACGACTGTGGCATTATCATGAAAAAGATTGTATTCATTATCATTGCACTGTGTATTGGAGTACTACCGGTAAAGGCGGACTCCATCTATTCGCTTATTACCAACGGAAAACTGAAAGAAGCCTCCGATTCACTTTCTACATTATCAACCGCGGCATCACGAAAAGGGAACTACCTGTTCTACCAGTCGCTTCTTGAACCGGATGCCAAAAAAGCGGTGCAATTGATGGAGGCTGCTTTGAATGCGTCAGTTGCTACGACCTACCGTGAGGAGATTTCCCTGCGATTGGCACAGTATTATTTTATCTCCGGCGAATGCGGGAAATTACGAAAACTCATCACCAACTACCGGACTATGTGGGAAAAGGGGAAATACGATGATATCATGCTCCGCTATGCTGTTGTTATTGATGAGCGGGATGGTCAGTATGAGTCGGCACTCCGTCAGGTTGACCGCTATTTGGTGAGTTATACAAAAGATGAGCAGAAACAATGGGGGCGAATTGACAAAGCACGCATCCTGTTGAAGATAAACAAGAGAATCGGTGCGGATAAACTTTTGCGCTCGGTATCGAAATCAAAATCCGGCCCCGGTATCCCGGTGGCGTTGTATCTGCTGACATCGGAAAGTATCCGGCGTAACCGAGCCGATGATGCGGTCTTTTATTATAACCTGTTTCAGGAGGCATATCCGTATGCTATCGGGCTTGATGAGCTTCTCAATCGGTTAGGGAAGATGTCAACTGATGATTCCAGAGAGCATGAAGCGGACAAACTTACCGGAACCTATTACTCTGTAAAAGTTGGTGTTTTTTCAAAACGGGGAAATGCTAAAAAACAGGCGAACCTGTTTAAGAAATATGGCTACAAGGTTGAGATAAAGTCGAAAGTTATTTCCAAGGTGAAATACCATGTAGTGTATGTCGGTCATTTCAAAACATTCGAAAAAGCGGCGGCATTCAAAGATAAACTTGAAGCGGAACATCACGAACCATACCAGGTTGTTGCTCGATGACAACGGCGGCGAAAAAGGAAACATCGTTAACTCCTCTCATGCGTCAGTATTATGCTGTGAAGGAACAGCATCCCGATAAAATTTTATTCTTCCGCATGGGTGATTTCTACGAGATGTTCGGCGATGATGCCGTTAAAGCCGCGCCTATTCTTGGTATCGCACTTACTTCACGCTCACATGGTAATGCTGAACGTATTCCCCTTGCCGGTGTTCCGTATCATGCCGCTGACAGGTATCTTGCCAAACTGCTTGAAGCGGGGGAAAAGGTGGTTATAGTAGAGCAGGTCGAGGATCCCAAAAGTGCCAAGGGGTTGGTAAAACGGGAAATTGTAGAAATCCTTACCCCCGGAACAGCAACTGTTGAACAAGGTGATAATGACAGAAAACCAATATGGCTTACAGCAATCTGTGAGGGGAAAAAAGGGAAAACGGCCGGGTTGGCTGCTTTGGATTTTACCACCGGTTCATTTGTTGTCGATGAAGGTCCGGTTGATGAAATAGTCGAGCGATTGCGGGTTTTGGAGCCACAGGAGACCCTGTACCCGATTTCTTCTCAGGGAGATACCGACGAGGTTAACCGCTTAGGATTGACTAATGGAACATTCCGCTTGACTGGTTTTGAGGAGTGGAATTTCGACTATAAAACCGCCAGGCGGGAACTGAATGACCATTTTGGTACAAGCACGTTAGATGGGTTCGGGGTTGGAGAACATCGTCTTGCCATTGCAGCAGCAGGGGCAATTCTTCGGTATTTACGGGAGAATCATCGTGTAAAACTTTCCCATATCAATCGTTTGTCCCGATTTGACAGTGACGAGTACATGGTCCTTGACTATGCCACAGTCCGCAATCTGGAACTGGTAACCAATATTGCCAACTCCAGTGAACAGCATACGTTATATGCGGTAGTCAATCAGTGCCACACTGCTGCCGGTGCACGCCGTCTTCGCAATGCCTTGTTGCGACCCTTCAAGACAAAAGCACGCATAGAGCTACGACAATCAGGAGTAGCGGAACTGACCCGGAACCGTGACCTGGCGGAGAAACTCAGGTCATTGACAAAACACTTACCTGATTTGGAGAAGTTAGCCGGGCGTCTTGGAATCGGCAAATTGAACCCGCGTCAGGCACGTGCTTTGAAGGACGGGTTAAAAATATGTTGGGATATCAGGCAGGTTTTACAGGAAGCACACAGCCCCCACTTAATGAACATAGCCGCTTCGTTTCCTGATTGTAACGAGATAATAGCTACTGTGGAAAATGCTCTTGTCGAAGAACCGCCGCAGGTGACCACCAAAGGGGAAATATTCAAACGCGGGTATTCCTTGGAACTTGACAGGTTGAATGACTCTATCCGGGAAGCCCGCCAGTATGTTGCCTCGCTTGCAAAAGTAGAGCGGGAACGGACCGGCATTGCAAATTTGAAAGTCGGTTTTAATAAAGTATTTGGATATTATATAGAAGTCACCAAGGCAAATCTTTCTGCCGTGCCTGATACGTATATTCGGAAACAAACCCTGGTAAATGCTGAACGATTCATTACACCGGAACTGAAAGAAAAAGAAGCCCTCATTCTTACGGCTGAAGAAAAGATTTTCAAACTCGAAGAAGAGTTGTATCTCAAATTGGTCGAATATCTCAACCGGCATATTACTGATATTATCAACACCGGTGATCTTGCCGCCGAGGTTGATTTGGTCGCTGCACTGGCAGAGTTGGCGGTAACACGAGGATACTGTCGACCCGGTATCTACGAGGATACCCGGCTGGTTATTGAGGAGGGGCGTCACCCGGTTATTGAAACAGTGCTTCCACCCGGTTCGTTTGTTCCGAATGATGTCCGGTTATCTTCTGAAAACGAGCGGATTCATATTCTCACCGGACCGAATATGTCAGGGAAATCGACCTACCTTCGCCAAATCGGGTTGATTGTTATCCTAGCGCAGATTGGTTCCTTTGTCCCGGCAACGAAAGCGGAAATCGGTTTGGTCGATCGAGTTTTCACCCGCGTGGGTGCTTTGGATAATCTGGCGAGGGGACAATCGACCTTTTTAGTGGAAATGGTGGAAACTGCCAATATTCTGCATAATGCTACCGAACGTTCCCTGATACTCCTGGATGAAGTCGGACGGGGGACATCGACCTTTGACGGTTTGTCGGTTGCCTGGGCGGTAGTGGAAAAGATTAACGATGATGTCAAAGCCCGAACAGTCTTTGCCACTCATTACCATGAGTTGACGGGCATGGCGGAAATATATCCAGAAGTGCACAACTATCAGGTCTCAGTGAAAAAGTGGGAAGACCGGGTGATTTTCCTGCATAAAATTATACCCGGCGGGTGTGATGATTCGTATGGAATTGAGGTTGCAAAATTAGCCGGGATACCACGGGATACTATCAAACGCGCCCGTCAAATACTTCGGCTGTTGGAATCCGGCAAATTTACCCAGTCTGAGCTTGGGAAAGGTATTTATATCGAGAAAGTGCAGCCCTCGTTATTTGAGCCGCAACCGTCGAAAATAGAAGGGCAAATCCGTGCTATTGATCCTGATAACATGACCCCGATGCAGGCATTTGATTTCCTCCGCCGGTTAAAAGAGGAACTGGAGTAGATATTGCTTACAAAAAAGACAAATAACCAACCCTGGATACGTCCTCTTCCGGAACGAGTGGTTAATAAAATCGCCGCCGGTGAAGTGGTCGAACGTCCGGCAGCAGTGGTGAAAGAACTGGTCGAAAATGCGGTTGATGCCGAGGCAACGAAAATTGATATCATCATTGAAAAATCCGGCGCAAAATCCATAAAAATTGTTGATAACGGATGTGGTATTCCTGAAGAACAAATCGAAATAGCCTTTTCCCGCCATGCTACTTCCAAGATATCATCGTTTGATGATCTGAATACTCTCTATACCTATGGGTTTCGGGGGGAAGCGTTGCCATCAATTGCCTCTGTCTCCCGACTCAGGATGGTATCCCGAACCGCAAAGGAAACATCAGGTACGGAGATAATATACGAGGGAGGAGTGCTGTTATCTAAAAAGCCGATTGCCGCTCCACCGGGGACAACAGTTGAGGTTGAGAACCTGTTTTTCAATACTCCCGCAAGGCGTAAATTTCTCAAGTCGGAAGCTACTGAGGCTCGGCATGTATCCCGCACCGCGATGGCATTAGCAATCGGGAACAGCGGTGTCGGGTTTACCTTTATTATGAACAACCGCAAAATCTTTTCCTTCCCTTCGGATTTGTCACTTGCCGATCGGGTAG